>JACQDI010000351.1 GCA_016201195.1 Acidobacteriota bacterium
CGTCTATCCGATCGGCCGGCTCGATTACCACAGCGAGGGGCTGCTCCTGTTTACCAATGACGGCGATTTTGCCAATGCCATCCTGACCGGCGGAGAGAAGATTCCCAAGACCTACCTGGTGAAGATCAACGGCAACCCGGATGAGGAGGCGCTGCGAAAGTTTCGCGAGGGCATCGTGCTCGACGGGCGGCGGACCGCCCCGGCGCGGCTCCGGCGGCTGAGCGCCGGGGCCAACCCGTGGTTCGAAGTGACCCTGGTGGAGGGCCGGCAGAACCAGATCCGCCGCATGTTCCAGCGCCTGGGATTCCTGGTGGAGAAGCTGCGGCGGGTGCGGATTGGCTTTCTCGAATTGGGACCACTGCGTCCCGGTGAAGTCCGCCCTCTGACCGCGCACGAGGTAGACCGCTTCCGCCGGCTGGTCCGGAAAGCCGCATGACCGACGAAGAGATCCGGCAGTTGCTCAGCACAGGCAAGACCATCGCGGTGGTGGGCCTGTCGGCTAAGCCCTGGCGTCCCAGCCATGGCGTTTCCGAGTACATGCAGAAGCAGGGCTACCGCATCATCCCGGTGAATCCCAACCTGACCGAGGCGCTGGGCGAAAAGGCCTACGCCAGGCTCGAGGACGTTCCGGAACCGGTCGATATCGTGAACATCTTCCGGCGGTCGGAGGCGGTGGGGCCGATCGTGGACGCGGCCATTCAGGTTGGCGCGCGAGCCGTTTGGATGCAGGAAGGCGTCGTCCACCGGGCGGCGGCTGAAAAGGCCCGGGCGGCGGGCCTGGCGGTGGTGATGGACCGGTGCATCCTCAAGGAACACCGGAAGCACTTTCGGTAATTGAGAAATTCAGGAATTGAGGAATTGAGGAATGAAAGAAGCAACCCCCGCGGATGTTTGACAACGATCCTGATTCCGTCTATCTTGACGGTTAAGGGTGCTTCTCATGAACCTTTCGCTGACCCCGGAGATGGAGAAGCTGGTCAGGGACAAAGTCGCAAGCGGTATGTATCACTCAGTGAGTGAAGTTGTCCGTGAGGCTCTATCCTTGCTGAAAGAGCGAGACCAACTGCGTGAGCGGCGTTTGGACCAGCTACGCAAGGAAATCGCCCGGGGCGTGGAGCAGGTTGAGCAGGGCCAGGTGAGACCGTTTGACGCGGAAGAGATTAAAGCGGAAGGCCGTAGACGGTCGTTAAGGAAGGGCTTGATTTTTCATTCCTCAATTTCTTAATTCCTAAGTTTCTCAATTCTGCGGGAACCTTCCAGCCGGAGCACACGTAGAACCATCCAAAGGAGAGCACAATGGTACACGTGTGGTCCGGGGCGCCCGCCGACCGGTCGGCGGTGAGCCGCCCGATGGTCCTGAGCCTGTTTGTCTCGAGCTGCCTTCTTTCTATTGTTTCCTGGTACACCACCCAGCAAGGCATGGCGCTGTATCTCTCCACGTGGTTTGCGACGCTGGCCTCGCTGGGGGTGCAGTCGGCGCTGGTGCTGGTGGCGTGGCTGATCGGTTTCACCACCGCCCGCCGCGGGTTACTCATCGCTGTTTACGTGATCACGGCCGTGGTGTCGATCGCCTTTTCCTACGTGAGCCTCTACACATGGTTTTCGGCCCAGGCCCGGCCGGCGATGGTCGAGCGGAAACTCTACGACGCGCTGAACGACGCTGCCGGCATGACGCAGGCGTCACTGGCGGCGGCGGTGGCCGAGGGGCAGAAACACGTTCTGGCCCTCGATGAGATGACCGGGGCCGAGAAGTCCCATGGCTACATTTCCCGCGCCCAGGACGCCGATCCGTACCTGGCCCAGGTCCGGGAGGCGGTGGCCCGCGAGGCGCAGACTTACAATCCGGCCTACCGCGAGGGGTCGGGTGAAGGGCTGCGGTACACTGCCTTCGACCGTTACTCCAAGCTCGCGCGGCAGTCCGTTGGCGTCATGCAGACCGCCCAGCGCCGCGTCTCCGATTTCCAAGCTCAATTGAAGCCGCTCGACGCCTCCGACAAGCAGCTTCGCAGCTTCCGCGAGGTCTATGACGCGATCCCCTGGACCGAGGTCGAGCAGTCGCTGCACGCCGCGCGCCTGGAGCGCCCGCCGGTTCCGGCCTACACGGATTTTGTGGACCGCTCAGCCACCAGCCAGGAGGACTTATTGCTGGCTTTCCGCGAGCTGTTCAACGCTCCCAACGCGCGCAACGTGTTTGCGCTGGCGCTGGCAGCCTTCATCGACATCATCGTCTTCTTGCTGGCCTATGCTTCGGGCCCGTACTTCTTCGGCACCGCCGAGCAACGCTGGCTGGCCGCCGGCGCTGCGCTCGACGCGAGCGAGGGACAGTTGTTCGTCCGCGATTTCCTGCGAAAGCTCACCCCCAGCGCCCGCGGCATGGCGCGGGTCGAGGAGTCCGCGCTGACGCCGGGCGAAAAGCAATTCTGTTTGCTGCTGGTGGCCAAGGGGCAAGCGGCAGTGGTGTCCGAAGAGGGGAAGATGGTCTACCTGCTGGACGAGAAGATCCACGAGCACCTGATGGAATCCCTTGCCACGCAAGGTCTGCCGCTGCGGGCCTCCGCCCAGCGGGTGGCCATGTGGGCGTAGGCGGAGTCATTTCACCGGTTGCAGCCGGGACGTATTCTCGATGGTGACGCGAGGATTGGCATTGGGCGGCGGAACCGGCAGGCTGTTTGCTTCCAGTTGCTCGATGTGCTCAGTCTATCCCATCCCTGCTTCCTATAATGCCAGACCGCCGATGCCGGATCGTCGGGCGGTAGCACCAGCTCCTCGCTGAAGGATGCGACGCACGTCATCTCGTTCGGGACCACTTCGGCGAAGTGGTTGTGTCTGTCATAAGAGCCGTTCGTGCTATGCTCACGGCGATTGCCGGGATATAGCAGCACGGTGCAGTTGTAGCGCACTCCTGATCGCCGCCTCGATCCGAGCGCCTCGCCGGCTGAAGCCGAGGACCGACACCATCTCGGTTACGATCTCGTCGTCGGTGCGCAACTGGCCGTCGGATGAAACCCACTGAATCAACTGCACGAGTTCATAGGGACTGTACTGAGTGATCGACGTCCGCACTGGAATCCGCGGCCGCGGTCCGCGCTTCTTCGCCGATTCGTTGCCTCCGCTGGCCTTCCACTTCTCATGCCCGTTCGCGCCGTTGTCTCCGTTGCCGATATTGCCTGCATCGAGCCTGTCCGCATACTCGACGGCCGTCTGGAACGCCTGCATGGCGCGCTTGACCTCGTCCTCTTTTCTCATGAACCAGTCCGTGGACCAGATTCGATGGAAGCGCCATCCCAGGTTCTCTAACTGTTGCTGACGAAGCCGGTCACGGTCGCGTGCGCTGTAACTGGAGTGATATGTCGCACCGTCGCACTCGATCGCCAACACGAAGCGGCCGGGCTTCTTCGGATGCCCTGCAACCATGTCGATGCGGAAGTGCGATGCACCGAGCTGCGGAACCAGCTTGAGACCTTGAGCGGTCAGGACATCGAACACTTCCGCTTCGAAATCATTCAGGGCTATGGGCGTGATCTCCCCGTCGCCGAGCCTCTTGCCCTTCGAAGCCGCATACTGCAAGTAGTTGCGCAGCAACTCCACACCACTGCCCGCTCGAACCCGCGCCAGATCGATATCGGCATGGCTGAACGAGGACACCACCGTCAATTTCTGGCGCGCTCGGGTTATCGCTACATTCAGCCTGCGGCGCCCGCCTTCGGATAGCAACGGGCCGAATTGCAACGGAAGATTGCCGGCTCGATCCTTGCCGTAACCGATGCTGATGATAACTGCATCGCGCTCATCACCCTGCACCCGCTCCAGGTTCTTCACAAAGAACCGCTCGTGGGAGTTGGGATCGAAGAATCCATCCAGCTCAGGATACTTCTCCAGTTCCCGATCAAGCGCGGCCTGCACGCGGTTCATGTGCTTGATACCCATGGTGATGACCCCGAGGGTCTCGCTTGGGTACTCGCGGGCGTGGCGGAACACGAGCTCCACTACCTTCCTCACCTCGGCGGTCGAGCTTTCTTCCTGACCATCGAGGTCGGGCTCCTGCTGCGCCAGCTCATGACTGATCACCGGTGGCCCACCTGGGCCGGGGAAAGTAACAAGACGGTCCTGGTAGATGTGGTGGTTCGAGAAATTGATCAGTGCCTCGTCCCGGCTGCGGTAGTGCCAGTCGAGATAGGAAGAGGGCACGAACGGGATCATCATTTCTAGCAAACTTTGGAATCCCTCTGCAGCCCCGGCTTCTTCATCCGCCGCGTATTCCTCTTCATCGCCGGCGGCGAAGAACGTTGTGGGCGGCAACTGCCACTTGTCGCCCGCGACGACGAGCTTCTCGCCACGAAGGATCGCCGGGATAGCGTCCTCCGGCAGCACTTGGCTGGCCTCGTCGAAGATCACGAAGTCAAAATATCGCTTGCCGCCATCGAGTAGCTGGCTCACGGAAAGCGGGCTCGCCATCCAGCAGGGGCAGACCGCTGTCAGCACCTCTGCCGCTTGCACGAACACCTTCCGCAGGGGCAGATGGCGCTTCATCTTCGCGGCTTCCACCTTGATGAGGTGTTGCTGGTCGGGGTGTGCGTTCATAGCTTCGATGGCATGCACGCCGTGCGCTCGCCGCACGCGTTCCGCTGCCAGTTCGATCCGCTCTTCATCCAAGCGGGCGAACTCATCGACCCACCGGTTGTGCGTCATGCCCTTGAAACCGGGAATCTCGGGATCTTTCTGGCTAACGGCGTCGAGCGTCGAGGCGAGCCAGGCAAGCTGAAACAGTTGCAGCCAAGTCCCGCTCGCAGGTTTCTTTTCTCGGATCTCGCCAACCAGCTTGGCGACGCCGAAACCGTCAAGCGCCTCTTCGATTCTAGTCAGCTTGGGAATCTCGCGCGGCGTCGATGTATCAGCGGCCAGCCGACTGAGCAAGTTGCCCAACTCATCTACGCTCAAGTGCTCAACGTGCTTGTCCAGGATTATGGAAGCAATCGCCGCAATATCGTCGAACAGGGCATCGAAGTTGTTCTTATGGGCGGCGTAGTCGGTCACGTGACACGGCCTGCAGCCATCCTCGGCTAGTGCTGTCCACTGTGCCATTTGCCGCTGCGCTTCGGTCAGCTCAGCAAAGAGCGTCGCGACTGGTGCAGGTGCTGGCGTGCGCAGAGCAAGCACGATCTTTCGCGCCTGACGGTATGCGGAATTTGTCATCCAGGCCCATGCAGCCGAAAGCCCGCCCGCTCTGCCCTTCTCAAGATCGCGGACCAGCGAAGAAAGGTCATGCGTGTAGATGTCGCTGCCGTACACCGCGAGGGTCGCCTGGACCGCGGCGACAAGATCTCTGACTTCTCTTGCCGTCCGTACCGAAGTCGGCCAGTGCAGCCGAGACTGTTTAACAATGGCGTAAAGCGAAGCGACGAACGCGGGAAATGCCTCCTTGGCTGCGTGGCGCGCTACGTCAAGCGCGTTTTCTACTGCGGAGCCGTCGGGGAGTTTGGCGCCCGTCCAGGGCGACGGATCGGTTTTTAAGAAGAGCGACTCGAACCCAGCGGCCTCTACCAGGAGGTCGACAATGCGCTCCGCAACGTCCGGCGTAATCCGGTTCAATTCATCGCCGCGCCAGCGGGTTGCTGGATGGATCGTGTTGCTCAGGCGCAGAAGCTTACCCTGCATTTCGTAAACGCTGAGGCCGGTCGGCTCCCGCCGCGAATGAAGGCGCTTAATGTGGTCGCCTAGTCGCGCACGGCGGTCTACAAGCTGCGTGTGGACTTTCTGGGCATCAACAGGGACGGCGTTGCGCACCTTGCCCAGGGCGTCCGCCACTTGCTGCATGACTTTCTTCGGCGAAAGATCAGCACCGTGGAGGTCGATGGCAAGGTGGCCTAGGCCGACGGTGTTCAACCGGCGCAGAACGACCTCAAGTGCCGCGCGCTTTTCCGCCACAAACAGAACACGATGGCCGGTCGCGGCCAGAGTAGCGACCACGTTCGCGATCGTCTGACTCTTGCCCGTTCCTGGCGGTCCGTGTACAACACGATTCTGGCCGGTGAGAATACTTGCAATAGCGGACTGCTGGCTCGAGTCAGCATCGAGCACGATGAACTCATCTTCGGGCGGGATGCGGTCGAGTTCCTTGGGATCGAGGTCCTGTTGTGATGCGCTGATTGTACTGCGCGCCTCCTTATCACCCGCAATCGCAGCGACAATGTCGTGCTCTGCCAACTCGTTCGCGCGCTCCTGAAGGTCTTTGACCATCGCCATTTTTTGGAACGCGAAATTGCCCAGAATGGCGCAGGGTTTCACCTCAAATCCAGGCACCTCAGCGGCGCGTCTCCGCAGCTCACCATAAAGCGGATCGGGGTCAAAAGGTTCGCCTTCATCATCGCCTAGCAGACGAGGAATCAGGTCTTCAGCAGTCAGCTTCACCCCGAACTGCGTATCGAGCACGTGGAGGAGAACAAGATTGACCTGTACGGCTCCCGCGCGGTTCAGGAAGAAGGAGTGGGTTCCTTTGGTTTCCAGTGCAACCGGAAACAGAAGGACGGCCGCATCCGCCGACCGGCCGCCATCGTCCGCGGGCCAGGTCGCCATGCCGAGCGCGACGAACAGGGTCTGCAGGCCTTTTTCTTCGGCGTTTGCCTGCGCTCGCCGGGCAATGTCACGCAACAAGCTCGTGAGCGACTCCTCCCTGCTGCCCGGGAGCAGCTTGCTAACTGACACCGGCTCGACCCCAGACAGCAACGCTGCCATCCGTGCCGAATCCGCAGACGATAGGTCCAGCGCGCCTGTCTTGAGTGGGCGGTAGTACAGCAGATTGTTGCGACGGGAAAGGTCAATGAGCTTGCGAATCCAACCTTGCCGCGCTCTATCAACGGCTTCACGCCGTTGCTCCGAGATCGGCACGGTCGGCTTGTCGGGCGCGTTCGTTCTCATTCGGGTGGGCGTACCCAAGATGCCTCAGCAGCGCCGCCGGTCTGAACATCCGACAGCGCGCCCCCTCTGGGGCGTCTTGCCTTTCTTGCCTTCCAAAAACTTCAGAGACGGATTATAGTATAATGCCGTATCGAACCCTTCTCTTTCACCAGCCGAAAACCCTCCCGCTCCAGCCGTCGCACAAGTTCGTTGAATCGCATGTTGCACTCAGCGGCCCCGCGGCGCAGCAGACAAGCGCTCCACGAACAGATCGAGGAAGCGGCGCACGTTGACCTGACGGGCGACTAGCGTGGAGGCGCGCGAATCCTTTGGGAGGCGGTCGGCGGGGGTGAACAGGGTCATGCCGTTGGTCAGCGGGCTCGATGTTTCTACCTCGACGCGGCCGAGTTGTGTTTCGACCAGGCGGGGCTCGAACGCAACCGCTATCGCCAGCGGATCGTGAAGGGTCGGGTACTGGCCGGGGCGGTTGTTCTGCCATAAGCCGATCAGCCGGACCAGGAACCGCGAGGCGGGATTGCCGGCGGCGCGGAGCCGGTCGAGGTCGGCGCCTTCGAGCTTGCAGCGCGTGGTCACATCCAGGCCCACCGCGGTGATGGGAACCCCGGAAGCGAACACGATCTGGGCGGCCGCGCGGTCCCGGCGGATGTTGTACTCCGAGCGCAGCAGGTCGAAGGCGCCACCCATCAGGACGATGCGCTCGATCTTCTCCTTGACGCCGGGGTCGAGCTTCAGCGCCAGGGCGATATTGGTGAGCGGGCCGACCGGCACCAGGGTCAGCTTCTGCCGGGAATTGCGCAGCGTCTCGACGATGGCCGCGGCGGCGTGGCGGCGGGCGGCGGCGGGGACGGTGTCCTCCGCGGTGAGCACCTCGAACTGCCGGGCGCGGCCGGTGCGGACCGGGTCGAGCAGCGGCTCGGAGGCGCCGGTGGCCAGGGGAATGTCGCGGCGCCCGTAGAGGCCCAGCTCCTTCCACGCCAGCCGCGTGCGGCTCTCGGTATCATCGATCACGGTAGTGATGAGGCGCACGTCCAGCTCGGGTGATTGCAGGGCCAGGGCCAGAGCCAGGGCGTCGTCGATGTCGTCGCCGATGTCGGTGTCGAAAATGATGGGGACCCCCTGCTGCGCGAAGCACGGCAGCAGCAGCAAGAAGGCGAACAGCAATCTCATCGTTTTGGCTCGGCGGTAATGCGGGTAGTGCGCCCGGCCGGCGTGTCCACTTGCTGCATCCAGTCGGGCAGGCCCGGCGCGCGCACCACGATGGTGTGGCGTCCGGGGACCACGGGCACGTCGACCGGGGAACGGCCCACGAACTGGTCGTCGAGGAAGACGCGCGCGGCGCCGTTCGAGGAGTACACGTAGAGCCGGGCTCCGGTGGACGAGGCGACGGCGGTCGACGCCTGGGATGGCGCGGCAGACGAAGGCGCCGCGACGGCAGCCGAAACATCGGACGGGCGAATCACCGACGGAGTTCCCTTGGTCTCCGAAACCCTGGAATGCGAAATGACGGAGGGGGTTCCCGTCGACGGCTTCACGTTGGAAGGTGCGCCCTTGGCCGGCGAGTCGACGGTGATCGGCTTGGGGCGCCGGTCGAGGATCCGCAACGGCAACTGCTCGTCACGGATCACGACGCGGATGGTCTGCTCCTCGACCTCGGCCGAGAAGGTCTGGCCGGCCCGCAAGAGATCGCACATGCTCTCCCGGAACAGGGAGGAGCAGGCCGCCAGGTAGAGGGTTTCATCCAGGTCACGAAACAGCACCACCGAGTAAAAGTGCCGGCGGCCAGTGCGCGGTTCGGAGACCGGCGGCCGGGAGCAGATCAACCCCGGAACCGGCGTGTTCGTGGTGATGGCGCAGACGCCGGCAATCTTCGCTACCGGGTCGCGCTCACCGGTCCACCGCGTGGTGTGGTGGTCGGCCAGCGTATACACGGCGGTGGGCGTTTGGGCCCAGGCGCAAACCGCCAGCGTCCAGGCAAGGCTCGGCCTCACGACTTTCATCCTATCATCGGCGACGACACAAGCTCCAAAAGCGTGCAAGCTATAATGCAAGAGTCAGGAGTCAGGAGACGGGAGACAGGAGGCGGGTGGCAGGGGAAACGCAGTTCATAGCGGGGGTGATGGGGGTGGCCGCGGTGGTGCTGGGCTACGCCGACTTCCGGCGCGTTCTGCACGCTGCGGTGGACGACCGATATGGAGAATGGAGCCGCTTCCGGGGCCGCGCTGGAGGATCGGCGCGCCTCCGGTATGCGCTCGCCTTTTTCTTCGCCTATGGAGCGCGCGACCTGTGGGTGGTGTTCCGGCTTCTGCTCTTCGATTTGTTCGTGGTGTTTGCGTTGCTCTCGCCTTACTGGCACGCCCTCTATTTCGAGGATTGGAACCTCACGCTGGCGGGCGCAGTCTCGGTGGCCGGCGCGGCTGTCTACATGGGGTGGGAATTGCGACGCAGCCTGGCGCTATGCCGCGTGCACGCCTGGTCGGAGCAGACCGGGTGTTGTGAGAAGTGTGGCTGTGAGAAGTGGGGCGAGACTCGCGCCGCAGAGCGGCCAGCGGCGAAGAAGGGCGGCAAGCAGGCGCCCCCGGCCAAGACCAGGCATGGCTGGCACGGATTCTGGGCCCAACGTCTGGAGCGGCTTGCGGAACGGCAACCGGAATCCCCGCGCCCGGCGGGCTAGGACCGGCGGCTTCAAGTCATGGCCCCGCCGCCGGCCTCGCAAATCCCGGCCGAGCGGTTGAAGCACTCCCCAAAACCGGATGCACCCGGCGAGGCCGTCAACGCGGCAAAGCGGGAAACCAGCGGCTTCACCTTGGTTCCCCCGCAACTGGGGCACTCGACGTGGGTGTCACTCCGGCTGAGGACCAGCTCCTCAAACGCCGTGTTGCAGCTTGTGCAGCGGTACTCGAAGATCGGCATACGGAGGCTTTTATTGTACCAGTTGCGTGCGACGCGATGGGTCGCCACCGCCACCAGTAGTGCGTTAAGAGTGCTACCCGGCCACCGGCCGGCGATCACGACATTTTCTCTGTGTCTCTGCGCCTCTGTGGCTTCTATTCGTATCTTAGGGCCACCAGGGGGTCGACCTTGGTGGCCCGGCGGCCGGGGATGTAGCAGGCGAGGAGGGCGACAGCGATCAGCAACAGCGACACCGCGGCAAAGGTGAGCGGGTCGGCGGGCTTGACCCCCCAGAGCAGGTTCTCGATCAGGCGGGTCAGAGCGAGGGCGCCGGCGACGCCGGTGGTCACGCCAATCAGGATCAACGCCAGGCCGTGGCGGACGACCAGCTTCAGCACGTCGCCCGCGCCGGCGCCGAGGGCCAGGCGGATGCCGATTTCGTGCGTCCGTTGGGTGACTGAGTAGGCCATCAGGCCGTAGATGCCCACCGCTGAGAGCGCCACGGCGATCCCTCCGAAGATGCCTAGCAGCAGCATGTATATACGCGGCTCCTGGACCTGCTCGGCCATGTACTGCTCGGCGGTTCGGATGTTGAAGACGGGCTGGCGGCGATCGATCTCGGCGACGGCGCTCCGGGCGGCCGAGACCAGGCTCATGGGGTCGCCCGCGGTGCGCAGCACAAACGTCATGGTGAGGCGCGGCTCGGCGAAGCGGCCTTGATAGACCAGGGGTTGCTGGGTATGTGGCACATACATCTGCGGCCACGGGACGCGTCCTGCGCGTTGGTCAAGTTCACCGGCCAGCCAAACTGCAAAGCGCCGATGTGCTCGAAGACCCGATTCTGCTCTTTTAACGCCAGGTAATTGGCAACGGATACACCGTTACTTTGATCGGGCCGGTTGGGAGGGGTGAACCAAAGCATGACCAGCCGGTCGGGCTCCTTGTAGGGCAGCGAGCGAAGCAATATGGCGTTGACGATGCTGAAAATGGCCGTGTTTCCGCCGATGCCCAGGGCAAGCGAAATCACGGCCACCACCGTGAAGCCCGGCTTCTTCATCAGCATCCGGATGGCGTAGCGAGCGTCCTGGAGCAGATTTCCCATCAGGCCTTCGCTTGTTTTCGATTATGGACGAGCCGGAGCGCCATTTCGATAGCCCAAATCATGTTGGTGGGGTCGGCGAGGTTTTTGCCGGCAATGTCGAAGGCGGTGCCGTGATCGACCGAGGTCCGGATGATGGGGAGACCCAGGGTCACGTTGACGGTTTCCTGGAAGGCGATGAGTTTGGAGGGGATGTGACCCTGATCGTGATACATAGCGACCACCATGGCGAACTCGCCGGAGGCCGCGCGGTAGAAGACGGTGTCGGGGGAGATGGGTCCGATCACGTTGAGGCCGGCGGCGACGGCGTCGGCGACGGCGGGGAAGATGCGGTCGCGGTCTTCGGCGCCGAACAGGCCGTTTTCGCCGCAGTGGGGGTTGAGCCCGGCGACGGCGATGCGCCCGTTGGGCTCGCCCAGCAGTTTCAAGCCCTGTGCCGCGAGCTCGATCGTCTTCAGGATGCGCTCGGCTGTGGCGCGGCGGCACGCTTCGACCAGCGAGACATGTGTGGAAACGTGGATGACGCGGAGGCGGTCGCTTGCCAGCAGCATCCGCACGTCCCGGGTCTGGCAAAGCTCCGCGATGAACTCGGTGTGGCCGGAGAAGGGAAGCCCGGACATCTCGACGGCGTACTTGTTGATGGGACCGGTGACCATGGCGTCGAGTTCACCGGCGAGGCACTGCGCGACGGCGCGGCGAACGGTCTCGACGGCCATGCGCCCGCACTCGCCGCTGGCCTGTCCCATGGGAACGGGTTGCGATGGAACGCCCAGGATGCGCAGCTCGGCGCGGCCCGCAAAGCGCCCCGAGTCCACCGCCTTGGCCGCCACCTCCGGGCCGATCCCCGCCGGATCGCCCACCGTGATGCCGATGCGTGGAATCATAGAAAAAACTGAATCGCCCGGACGATGGCGTCGGAGTCGCCAAAGCCGCCGGCCTTCGTAATCATGACAGTGCCATTATATCGCGCGCCCAGGATGCGCCCGGCGGGGATGCCCGGCAGCAGTTCGCGCAGCTCCGTGATCCCCCGAGCCTCCACTCCGCGCAGGAAGCGCGCCGCCGTCTCCCCACCGGTGGCAAACACGCCGGCCAGCGTCGCCGGGCAGGAATCCGGATTGATGAGAACGCCGGGCAGCGCCGCCTCGCGCAGAAGGTGGAGCTGGGCCCGCGAGGCGGGATGTTCGCTCGCCACGAGCACCAGCCAGGGTGCGGACTGAGGAGAGAGGAGAGAGGAGAGAGGAGAGACGAGGGAGGAGAGAGGAGAGACGGGGAGACGCGGAGACGCGGGGACACGGGGGAAGACATGGAGGGCCAGGCCGGCGGAGCCCACGGGGAGGATGGAGGAGCAGATGTCGGCGGCGACGCGGGCGAGGTCGTCTTCCGTTTCCGCGTCACGCACGGTGAAGGGACAGAGGATCTGCTGCACGCGCTGGCCGTGGAGCCATAGCCAGCCGCCGTGGACCGTGCGCCCCTGTGCGGGGAAGGCCGGGCAGACGATGGCCTGGGAGTAATCGGTGGTGAGCAGCAACTCGTCGACCTCGTCGATCCAGGGGCCGCGAAGGGTGGAGTCGAAGCAGCAGCTCGTCGACCTCGTCGATCCAGGGGCCGCGAAGGGTGGAGTCGATTTTCTTGTAGAGGGTGCGGCCGGTGAGATCGAGGGCGCGGATGCGGCTGCGGGCTTCTTCGGGCGTGGCGTGGCGCGTCTCGGTGGAGAGGGCCAGAAGATCGGCGCCGGCGGCGTCGAAGGGCGGCGCCAGGAGCGCGGCGGCCGAGTACCCGTTCGCGGCGGCGCGGGCGGCGGCGTCACAGGCGCCGGAGAAATCGTCGGCCACAATGAGCGGCGTCATGGGAATCGGTGTGCCCGTAGATAGGGTCCCACAGTCGCCCCGAAATCGGCGTGAGGCGGGCCAGCCGGCTTCTATTTGCTACTCATTCGAACCAGATGCGGATGGCGATCAGGACCATGGCTACGGCGAACATCTTGCGCAGCATACCGATGGCAATGAACTGGACCAGGAAGGCGCCTGCCCAAGCCCCCAGCGTCACGCCGATGGCCATGGCGAGGCCGAGGTGCAGGTTGGCCCAGCCGTGGCGATGATATTCGAGGAAGGCAAACAGTCCGGTTGGCGGCAGCAGAACGGCCAGGGAGGTGCCCTGGGCGGTCTTTTGGTCGAGGTGTAGTAACAGGACCATGAGGGGGACCAGAACGACTCCGCCGGCGATGCCGAGCAAGCCGCTCAGCAGGCCGGCGCCGATGCCGATGGCGATTCCGAGGAGGATCATGCGTCCACGATACCAGAGGAGACAGGTAGAGAGGAGAGAGGAGAGAGGAGAGAGGAGAGAGACGAGTGCCGTTTTCTCGGTCCCACGTTGGTGGTTCCAGAGTCTCCCGGCGGCTTTCGATGGCGGCTCATATGTCGCGGCGAAGTCGGTATCCATAGTCGCCGTCGAGTCTTCGTCGTGGGCGCCAACACGTGGCTTCTACCTGTAGTTTTCTACGTCTTCAGGTGGGGCGGCCCCTCCGGGCCGCCGCCGGGCTTCAGCCCGGCCGCGAAGAGGCGAAGAGGCGAACAGGGGAGGCGTCTAAAGAAGTTTGATGAATTCTTCGGGAGTGAAGCCAGCTTGAAGGATGATGGAGCGTAGCGTGCCGCGTTTGAAACGCCATCCTCGCCCTCTTTTAGCCGATCACAAGATTTTGAAACTATTTTGCGGTTTGTTTTCAACTAGATCGCCCTGGTGCTGGGTATAACATTGCACAGGGCGGTGATAAGCTGAAACCAAGAGGGAAGCTGTCAGGTGACAGTTCGGGAGCAGGCCCATCCCGGGCGCCGGGATGGGCTTTTTTTATGGCGAAACGGCCCAAGAAACTGAGTCGACTGGTCGACAAGGTGATCGACAAGGTGGCAGCGAAGCTGGAGACCGACGACACCAAGGTCCTCGATG
>JACQDI010000025.1 GCA_016201195.1 Acidobacteriota bacterium
TACGCCTCGATCAGCTCGCCAAATCTCTCGCGGTCCGTAAGACCCTCGCCTCAAGAAAATGTTTCGCTCCCTGAAACAAATAGTACGGTCCCCGGTCTAACCGGTTCGAGAAAAGAAAGGAAGGTTGCAATGAATGTCACTGACGTAGCGGCCATTGTGGGGGTATTCTCCATCCCCATCGTCGCCCTGATCGTGCTCTACCTGACCCGGCGCTTGCAAAGCCAGGAGCGGATCAAGGCCATCGAGAAGGGCGTGAACATCCCCTTCGAGCCGATCGACCCCAAGGAACGAGCCCTCCGCACCCGCCGGGCAGGCATCATCCTGGTCACCTTCGGCCTCGGCCTCATCATCTTCTCGGTTGTGGGCGCTAGGGTCGAGCAGGATAAGGACATGCTCATCATCGCCGGCGGCGCCGCCATCCCCCTCCTCATCGGCCTCGGCCTGCTCTACGACTACCGGCTGCGAATGAGAGAAATCAGTGGATCGTAGATTCGTGGATCGTAGAACGTGGGCCCACGATCCACGATCCACGTTCCACGATCAGCCTTTCCGCGGCCCCTTTTGCTCCTTGGCAATCTTATCCGCCAGAGCCTTGGCTCGCTTTTTCAGCGCCGCGTCGTCGCTCTCGGAGGCGGGCTTGGCGCATTCGGCGGCCATCTCCAGCAGCTTCATCTTCATCTCCGGTTCATTGAGCTTCTTGCGATCGAAGACCTTCGATTCGTCAACCAGATTCTCGCCCATGCCCAGCAGAAACACCACCCGCGGCACCTTCACCGGCGGGGTCTTGAACATTTCCGACGCTTTCGCCGTGTCCTCCCCCGCTCCTACCGCAGAAGCCGTGGCCAGCAGCACGCCGCGCGCCACCGTCGTCCGCTGCGCCGTTGCCCGCTCCGAATCCGGCGGCAGCATCCCTTTCCGGATCCGCCCCAGCGAACTATCCTCCACTGGGCTCCCCAGTGGAAACTGGAAGTCGAGCGAAACCTCGTTCGATCCGCTGGACTCCTTCTGAAACCTCCCCAGCTCCTGCGCCAGGGTGAGGCAATACTGCTTGGAATACCGCCGCACATCGTTCACCGTCCGCCGGAACTCCGCGCTCTGCGTCTTGGTCTGGGTGCTCCCCTCGTCGTAGGCCTCCGCCAGTTCCCGGTACCCGCCGGCCATCCCTTCCAGCAGCACCAGGTACCAGGCCGCCACCCGCCCCCGGTTGTGGTCACTCGCCATCACTTTTTCCAGGTGTTCCTGCGTCTTGGTCAGATCCCCCTTCTCGAATTGCTCCCGCGCCGCCGCCACGTACCATTCCGGCGTCCCCATCTTGGGCGGGGTCGGCCCCGAGGGACCACAGGAACTGAGAAACAACGCGCAGCAGAACAACAACAGAATTCCCGTTTGCGGCCTCCGCATGGCTCGCCTCCTTTAGATGTTTGGTCACTCCTGTATCACAACTCACCCCAGGATGCAAGTCCCTGGCTAACGACAACTAACGACAGTCCCTGGCTAACGACAGTCCCTGGCCGACCTCCCCGGCTCTCCCCCTTTTACGCCAGCCAACGAAAAGCCCTCAAGGCGTCGGGATCCGGTAGAGATTGCGCTGCACGGTGATCTGCGAATACG
Source organism: Acidobacteriota bacterium (assembly GCA_016201195.1). Classification (GTDB taxonomy): domain Bacteria; phylum Acidobacteriota; class Terriglobia; order Bryobacterales; family JACQDG01; genus JACQDI01. The sequence goes on from JACQDI010000025.1 coordinate 1,612, forward strand.
CGTAAACAGACGGCGACGGCCCGGGCGCCACGTCGCCGTACTCGATCACTTGGATAGGCCGTGCCCCCACCATCTCCGCCTCAGAGCGAAAGCCCTCTGCCGGGATCGCGGGCAGCCCCGTACCCGCCCGCACCGGGAACACAAACGATCTCCCCACCCCCCGGCTCGACATCCCCGCGCCGGAAGTGGACAGCGCCAGCAGCTTCCCGTCCGGCGACCATTTCGTCCAACAGTAGTCGCAGATCCGCACCGCCGGCCCGCCCACGCTGGGGTGCGCCAACATCGCGCTGGTCGCCTCTTCGCCCGTTAGTGCCGACCACGCTACCACCCACTGCCAGTTGGGGGACACCGTTTGGATCTCCAGAATCGGCTCCGGGAACAGCTTGCGCCGGCCGCTTCCATCCTCCTTCACCGCATACACAAAATTCGAGCTGCCCTCGGCAGCCCGGAACCACAACTCCCCGCCCGAGCCGAAGTAAGGGCTGTCACCCTCCGTCCCCACCGGCCGCGGCGCGAACCGGTGGTCCAGCGCCGCCAGCCACAGCCGGCTCTTGCCCTCCGCATCGAGCGCGGCGTAGACCACCCGCTTGCCGTCCGCCGAGATGTTATAGCCGGTCAACCAGACGCCCGGCAACACCGCCTCGTTGCGCCCTGTTTCCAGCTCCGCCAGCCACAATTCCCCCATCGTAACGGACCGGGAAGAACCCTTTCGAATCAGGTAATAAATCTTTTTGCTGTCGCCGGAAAACGACGGCGAGAACGCGTAGCCCTCCGAAGAAATCTGCCGTTCCCCGCGCGCGTCGTGCAGCCAGATCGACCTTCGCCGGATCCCCACCGACGAGATGAACGACCGCCCGTCCGGCGCCATCGCAATGCCTTCCTCCTCCGTCGGCCCGGACGTCACCTGCTCAGGATCTCCGCCGCTAAAACGCTGCCGCCAGGTGTGAAACCCGCCCCCAGGATCCGCGCTGAGATACATCCACTTCCCGTCCGGCGACCACGCCGCGTAGGTGCACGCCGCTCCCGGTGGCCCCACCTGCTTTCCCGGCGAGCTGCCGTCCATCGGCGCCAGCCGGCACGGCAGAAACCCGCCGTTGTCCATCTCCACAATCAGCGCCCACTTGCCGTCCGGCGACGGATACGACCGGTGCCCCATGCCTCGCTCGTGCGGCGGCACGTACACGTCCCGCGACCCGGCCCGGCTTTCCGCCGCCGTCACGATCGCCATGTGGATCCCCGCCTTGATCTCCGAAAACAGCAGCCGCCGCTCCGGCGTCCACACTAGCCCCGAGGCGTTCGGCAGCCACCGCCGCGGCTCGCCTCCCAGCACCGGCGCCACCCAGGTGTCCCACCCGAACTTCGGATCCACCACCGTGTAGGCGATCCGCGACCCGTCGGGCGAAAACACCGGACTCATCTTCAGCAACTCGTCGCGCGTAAGCTGCACCGGCTCCCCGTCCGGCAGCAGCTTGATGTAGACCTGGCCCCTGGTGAAAAACGTGCCCGGGCCCCGAATAAACGTAAGCATCCGTCCATCGGGCGAAAGCGCCGGCGAAACCGCTGAATCCGAAAAGTTCGTGATCTGCACATACTCGGACCGCCCTGGCGGCGTCGCTTTTCTCGACCGCCACAGCGCCACTCCCCCCACCCCCAACACCACGATGAGGCCCAGCCCCGCCAGCGCCCAGCCTCTTCGCCTCTCCCTGTCCCCGCGTCCCTGCGTCTGCTCCAGCGAGACCGTCCCCGATCCGCTGTCCCGACGCAGCCGCTTCAGGTCCGCCCTCAATTCCGACGCGCTCTGATAGCGCACCTCGCGATCCTTCTCGAGCGCCTTGCCGATGATCCGTTCCAGCTCCGCCGACACGGCCGGATTCACGCTGCGCACCGGCCTGGGCGACCGGTTCAGAATCGCCTCAAACAGCACCGGCGCCGTCGCCCCCTCGAACGCCTGCCGCCCCGTCGCCATCTCATACAGCACCGCCCCGAACGAGAACAGGTCTGTGCGTGCGTCGACGACCTGCCCCCGCGCCTGCTCCGGCGACATGTACGCCATCGTCCCCACCACCACCCCCGGACTCGAAAGCTCCTTGGGCATGGTCCGCGTGGCCGCCTCCGTACTGGGCGACCCCTCCACCGCCAGCTTGGCCAGCCCGAAGTCCAGAATCTTGGCGTGCCCGCGCTTGGTAAGGAACAGGTTCGCCGGCTTGATGTCCCGATGAATGATCCCCGCCCCGTGCGCCGCGTCCAGCGCGTCGGCGATCTCCAGCCCGATCTCCAGCAGCTCCTCGGTCTCGCACTCCTTCTGTTCCAGCCGGCGCTTCACCGTCTGGCCCTCCAGTAGCTCCATGACGATGTAATGCTGCCCCTCGTGTTCCCCGATGTCGTAAATCGTGCAGATGTTCGGGTGATTCAACGCCGAGGCTGCCCGCGCCTCCCGCTTGAACCGCTCCACCGCGTGCTCATCCTGCGAGAGCTCCGCCGGCAGAAACTTCAGCGCCACGCCCCTTCCCAGCCGCGTGTCCTCGGCCCGATACACCACCCCCATCCCGCCTCCTCCCAGCTTCTCGGTGATGCGGTAATGGGAAATGGTCCGCCCGATCATGTCACCCCCGCCGGCAACCCCGCCAGCGCCAACGCGATCTCTTCCGCCGGATACTCATAGTTCTTCAACTTCCCGGCGTTGTAATCAATATACGCCTGCATGTCGAAATGTCCATGCCCGCACAGGTTGAACAGGATCGTCCGGCCCACGCCCTCTTCCTTGGCCCGCAGCGCTTCCCGCAGCACCCCCGCCACCGCGTGATTGGCCTCCGGCGCCGGCAGGATGCCCTCCGCCCGGGCGAACTCCACCCCGGCCGCGAACGAATCCAGTTGCTGCACCGCGATCGCCTCGATCAGCCCCAGGTCCAGCAGGTGACTCACCAGCGGCGCCATCCCGTGGTACCGCAGGCCGCCGGCGTGAAACCCCGGCGGCACAAACGTGCTCCCCAGCGTATACATCTTCACCAGCGGCGTCAGATGAGCCGTGTCGCCGAAGTCGTAGGCGAAGCGGCCTTTCGTGAGGCTCGGGCAGGCCGCCGGCTCCACCGCCACCACCCGCGGGTTCCCCTTGCCCTGGAGCTTCCGCCCGATAAACGGAAAGCTCAGCCCGGAGAAGTTTGACCCTCCCCCCGTGCAGCCCACGATCACGTCGGGATATTCGCCCGCCATCTCCATCTGCTCCAGCGCCTCCAGGCCCACCACCGTCTGGTGCAGCAGTACGTGATTCAGCACGCTGCCCAGCGAATACCGCGTCTCGGGATCCTTCGCCGCCACCTCCACGGCCTCGGAAATCGCGATGCCCAATGAGCCGGTGGATTCCGGATGCGCCGCCAGAATCCCCCGGCCCGATTCTGTCTCCGTGCTGGGGCTCGGGCTCACCGCCGCCCCGTACGCCTCCATCAGCGCCCGCCGGTAGGGCTTCTGGTCATAGCTCACCCGTACCATGAATACCTTGCACTCCAGGCCAAAGAACGCGCAGGCCATGGCCAGCGACGATCCCCACTGACCGGCCCCCGTCTCCGTCGCCAGCCGCTTGGTGCCTTCCTGCTTGTTGTACCAGGCCTGCGGCACCGCCGTGTTCGGCTTGTGCGATCCTGCCGGGCTCACTCCTTCGTATTTGTAATAGATATGGGCCGGCGTGTCCAGCGCCTTTTCCCACCGCCGCGCCCGGTAGAGCGGCGACGGCCGCCACTGCCGGTACACCTCCCGTACTTCGCCCGGAATCTCGATCCACGGTTCCGCGCTCGCCTCCTGCGCGATCAGCCCCATCGGAAACAACGGCAGCAAATCGTCCGGCGTCACCGGCTGCCGCGTCCCCGGATGCAACACCGGCGCCGGCGCCCGCGGCAAATCCGGCACAATGTTGTACCAGGCCTCCGGAATCCGATCTTCTGGCAGTAAGTATTTCAACGTTTCCATATGTTCCTTTTCCCCGGATCTCACGCAAAGCCGCAAAGCCTGCAAGGAAGACCTCGGGGTAGTCCTTTGCGCTCTTTGCCTCCTTTGCGTCTTTGCGTGAGCGCCTTTGTGTGAGACCCCTTAGGATACAATGCCCCTTCGTGCCCTGGGATCGCGAACTCTCGATCGCCCGCGCAGCCGCCCTCCGCGCCGGCGAGCTCGCCCTCGTTCACCGCGCCCGCGGCCTCGACCCCGAGGTAAAGTCCGACGGCTCCCCGGTCACCGCCGCCGACCGCGAATGCGAACAGCTCCTGGCTCGCCTGCTCGACGAAGCCTTCCCCGACGACGGCATCCTGGGCGAAGAAGGCGCCCGCAAAGACTCGCGCTCCGGCCGCCGCTGGATCCTCGACCCCATCGACGGTACCCGCGACTTCGTCCGCGGCAACCCCGTCTGGGCCACCCTCATTGGCCTCGAAGCCGGCGGCCAACCCGTGGCCGGCGTCGCCCACTTCCCGGCTCTCGGCGAAACCTACTGCGCCGCCGCCGGCCACGGCGCGTACCGCAACGACCAGCCGATCCGGGTTTCCTCCATCCCCACCGTCGAACAAGCCGTCCTCTGCGTCAACGGCTTCGACACCCTCGCTTTGCAGCCCTTCGCCCCGCGCCTGCTCGGGTGGGCCAGAAGATTTTGGGCCGTCCGCGCCATGGGAGGCGCCTTCGACGCCATGCTCCTCGCCTCCGGCCGCGCCGAAATCTGGATCGAACCCCGCGTCAAAGAGTGGGACCTCGCCGCCCCCAAAATCATCCTCGAAGAATCCGGCGCCCGCTTCTTCAGCCTCGACGGCCGCAACACCATCTACGGCGGCAACGCCGTCGCCTGCACCCCGGCTCTGGAACCCGCCCTCCGGGAGTTTCTTCAAATCAACAAATCACCAAATCAATAGATCACCAAATCCGCTACAATCCCCCTATGCGCAAGCTGGCGCCTCTCCTCCTCCTCGCGGCCCCCCTGCTCGCCGGCGAGGTCGACGTCCTCGACGACCTCCCTAACCGCCGCACCATGGTCGCCGAATATCTCGCCCGCCAGGCCGCCCCCTTCGAGGCCAAGCGCGACGAGGAGATTGCCGCCATCCGCTCCGTCGAACAGCTCCAGGCCTGGCAGAAACGCACCCGCCTGCGCCTCATCGAGCTGCTCGGCGGCCTCCCCCCGGAGACCCCGCTGCACCCCCGCGTGGCGGGCAAACTCGACCGCGGCGACTATCGCATCGAGAAAATCATCTACGAGAGCCAGCCCCGCCTCTACGTCACCGCCAACCTCTATCTGCCGGCCTGGAAAAGCGTCTCGCCCGCTTTCATCGCCCCCGTCGGCCACTGGCCCGAGGGCAAAGTTTTCGAGGACTACCAGCGCCTGGGCATGGAGATGGCCCGACACGGCTACATCCTGTTCGTCTACGATCCTATCGGCCAGGGCGAGCGCTTGGAAAACTTTGATCCCATCACCGGCCAGGATCGCGGCGGCGGCTCGGGAACGACCGCCCACACCCTCATCGCCAACCAGTGCTTCCTGATAGGCGAGACGCTGACCAAGCACTTCGTGTGGGACGGCATCCGCGCCATCGACTACCTGCTCACGCGTCCCGAGGTGGATCACGGCCACATCGGCTCCATGGGCGCATCCGGCGGCGGCACCCTCACGCGCTACATCAGCGCCGTCGACGAGCGCGTCAAGATTTCCGTTCCCGTCGTGGCTGCCGCCTCCAAGGGCGGCGTGGCCGGCTCCGGCGACGGCGAGCAGAACGTTCCCGGCAACGTCTTCGCCCGCATCTGGGGCCGCGACCACTGGTGGCTGCTCCCCCCGCGCCCCTTGCTCAACCTCAATGCCAGCGAGGACCACAGCTTCCAGACCGCGCTCGCCTCGCTCGAGGAGCTGAAGCGCGCCTACGGCCTCTTTGACCGCGAAGCCGACGCCGTGGTCCTCGAAGCCCAGGGCCGCCACGGTTTTATCGCCGAGATGCGCCAATCGGCCTTCGATTTCATCGATCGCTTCTGGGACCCCCACCACGACCACACCCGCCCCGCCCGCGTCGGTGAGGGAACCCTCGAAAAACCCGAAACCCTCCGGGCCACCGACACCGGCCAGGTGTGGACCTCGCTGGGCGGCGCCACCGTGTTCGACATCAACCGCCAGAGGGCCGGGGAATGGCTGCTCGCCTCCCGCGGCCGCGTGGAGCCCGCCGAGATCCGCCAGTTCTTCGATATCCCCTCTTACGTATCAGCAATGAGCGTCCGCCGCGCCGGCTCTCTCGCCCGCGACGGCTACGCCATCGAGAAGCTCGTGCTGGAGAGTGAGCCGGGCGTCTACGTTCCCGCCCTGGCTTTCGTTCCCAAGGGCGAGGGACGGCGCCCGGCGGTGCTGTTTCTGGACGATCGCGGCAAGGCGGCCCAGGCCGGCCCCGGCGGCGAGCTCGAGCAACTGGCCCAGCGCGGCTATGTCGCCCTGGCCGTGGATGTGCGCGGCTGTGGCGAAACCTCGCCCGGCGAGCCTCTTGCTCCCAACCGCACCCACGACCGGATGTACCGCGATTTTACGCTGAACCCCTCCACATCCCTGGCCCGCGGCGCCATGAACCTCGGCCGTCCCCTGCTCGGCATGCGGGTCCACGACGCGCTCGCCGCCGTGCAGTACCTCGCGTCGCGACCTGACGTCGACTTCAACGATCTGAGCGTGTTCGGCCATCGCGAAGGCGGGGTGATCAGCCTCTTCGCCGCCGCGCTCGATCAGCGCGTCCGCCGCGCCATCGCCCACCGCGCCCTGATCGATTTCCGCGCCCTGGTCGAGAACCGCTACTATGCCCAGCCCGCCAGCCTCTTCATCCCCGGCGTGCTGCGCCGCTTCGATCTGCCCCAAGTCGCCGCCGCTGCCGCGCCCCGCCGCATCGTCCTCATCAACGCCGTGGACGGCATGGGACGCCGTCTCGCCGCCCCCACCGTTCGCGTTCGCTACAACAACGTCACCAACCTGGAGGCCGTGGTCCACGACTACCCCGACACGTTGATCGAGATCGCCCTCTCCAGCGAGCGCCTATGAAACGGCCCGTCCTCCTGGCCCTCTTCGCTCTGGCCTTGATGTGGGCCCAGTTCCGTGAATCCGGCAACCCCGAACTTTCCGCTCGCCTTGAACTCTCGACCGATCCCTTGATGCCCGCTCGCGTTTACCTCTTCAAGGACGATCGTCCCTTCCGCTTCAGCCCGGTCCAGGCCATGCTGCCGTTGAGGGTGGACCTGTTCTACCGCGAGCGGATCTGGCGCAGCACCGATAATCCCGAGGTCCTCGAAGTTACCTGCGCCGACCAGAGCCACTTTTTTCTGCTGAACGGCCGCGCCTCGTTCGATCTGCCCGCCGGGCAGTTCGAGCTGCGCGCCGGCCAAACCCAGCGCGTCGCGCTGAAGCTGAACTCCTGGGCCGGCGACCGCGCCAAAGAATGGCTCTCGGGGGACGACCACATCCACCTCACCCGCTCCCCCGGCGACGACGATGTTTTTCTCCGCTGGCTTCAGGCCGAGGACCTCTCGGTCGGCAACTTCCTCCAGCTCCAGCGCCAGATGGATGCCGCCGTCCAGTACGCCTTCGGCCGCGCCGGCGAGGCCCGCCGCCCCGGTTTCTCCATCCGCCCCGGCCAGGAATCCCGCAGCGCCTTCTATGGCCACATCAACCTGCTCGGCCCTCGTGAGATCCTCCGCCCCCTGAGTATTGGCAAGGTCTACGCCAACTCCGACGACGCCTACCCCTTCCCCGCCGCCCTGTTTAGCCGCGGCCACAACCTGGGCGCCACCGTCGGCTTCGCCCACTTCAACGGCAGCCAAGCCCATTCCACCCTGTTGATGGACCTCGCCCTCGGCAACATCGACTTCCTGGAAGTCTTCCAGTTCGGCGTGCTGAAGGCCGACGCCTGGTACGAGCTGTTAAACGCCGGCCTGCGCGCCACCGGCATCGCCGGCAGCGATTTCCCCGTGCCGTTAAACAACCGCAAGCCCTGGCCTCGCTGGGTCCCGTTACTCGGCCCCGAGCGAACGCTCGTGAAAGCCGGGGTGCCCCCTGGGCTCGGCGATTCCGCCTACGACGCCTGGGCCGCCGGCATCCGCACCGGCAACGTGGTGGTCTCCAACGGCCCCCTGGTCGAGATCACCCTCAACGACGCCGCCGGGTCCGCCACCGCCACCGCGCAATTCTTCCGCCCGCTCGAAAAACTCGAGATCGTCCGTAACGGAAGAGTGATCGCCTCGACCCCCGGCGACGGCCGGCGCACCAGCCTTACCACTTCCGCCCGCGTGGACCAAACCGAAAGCTGCTGGCTCGCCGCCCGCACCACCGCCCGCAAAGAGTCCGACGAGCCCGACATCCAGGCCCACACCAACCCCGTGTATGTCCTGCGCAACGCGAAGCCGGTGATGCTCCCCGCCGCTCGCCGGGCGGTGGCCGGTCGCTGGGCCGCCGAACTCGCCTACTACAAGGATGCTGGACTCCCCTTTACCTCCGCCTCCCAGCGCGACGAATTCTTCGCCCAAGCCCAGCGCGCGTTGGAAGAGTTGCAGAGGCAGTAGGCAGCGCACCCTCACTGCTTGATGTCCAGCTTGAAGTTGATGATGACTTCCCGGCGGCTGTCGAACGAGGTCACCTTGCGGGGACCGCTCGCCGTGGCGCCGTATTCCGCCTTCAGCTCGTAGTCCAGGTCCGGGTCGAGCCCCTGGAAGCGGTAGGCACCCTTCTCATCGGTGATGAACGACTTCACCTGCAGCGTCTTGGTGTTTTTGAGCTGCACGACCGCCTTGAACAGGGGGTTTTCCTGAGCGTCGGTGACGATTCCTTTCACCGTGCGCAGCTTCTGGTCCTTGGCCGCAGCCGGCGGATCCGCCGCCAGCGGCGCCACTGCCAGGATCGCGAGGAGTATCACTGCTTTCATCATCGGAAAACCTCCTCTTGTCATAGTATTAGATGGCTCCCGGACTCCGCCGGTTCCCCTATTTCTCCCGCCGAGCCAGCCGGAAGGTCAGGTCGATCCGCTCATCCCCAACGATCTCGACCGTCTTCTGCTCGCTCGCGAAACCCGGCGCGCTTACCTCGACCGTATACTTGCCTTTCCCCGCCGGCACCCGGAGAGAAAACTCCCCCTGCACATCGGAGGTTGTTTCTTTCCGCTCCTTCGGCCGCTCGACATTCCACACTACCACGCGGGCGCCTCGCACCAGGAACCCATTCTCCTGGAAAACGCTGCCAAACAGAATCGCCTGCGGGGCCGTTTTGGATTTCTTCTTTTCCGCCGCCTGCGCCCCCAGCGCCGCCGCCAGCACCAGCACCACGGCCGCGCTACATCTCCAGCTCTTCTTCCTCATCCTCTTTCGCTTCCTCTTCTTCGTCGACTGCCTCCAGTTCCAATGGATTCGTGCTGACCACCTCCAGTTCCGCCCCGCACTCCTCGCAACTGATCAGGTCGCCTTCCTCCACCTCTTCCTCGTCTACGTAGAAGGTACCCTCACAGACCGGGCAAGTTGCCATAAAGACCCTCCATCCACTATTTAGCCAAACTCGCAAATAGTTGCCAACAAGAAAATTACCCTACTACGGTACCGAGGGGCCACGCCTGCCTTTGGCGGGGACCTGCGACTTTACCCTACAATGGAACTGTGCCCGATTCCTCGCGCCGTTACCCCGAACGCCCCATCGTCGGCGTAGGCGCCGTACTGTTTGACGCGGGGCGCGTGTTGCTGGTAGAGCGCGCCAAGCCTCCACTCCAGGGCGCCTGGTCCTTGCCCGGCGGGGTCGTGGAAGCCGGCGAGCTGCTTGCCGACGCCCTGGGCCGCGAAATCCTCGAGGAAACCGGCCTGGAGATCCGCATCCTCGACGTGGTCGAGGTCTTCGAGCGCATCCTGCGCGACCA
>JACQDI010000403.1 GCA_016201195.1 Acidobacteriota bacterium
ACAAGGCAAGCGAGCTCTACGGCGGCCCGCTCTCGCCGGAAAACCAGAAAGAGTACGATGCCTACGTGAGGAAACGCCTGGGCGAACGGAAGTAAAAAGCCTCTCACGCAACGCTAAGGAGGCAAAGGCCGCAAAGGTTTTCTTGGCGCTCTTTGCTCCCTTTGCGTCTTTGCGTGAGACGCGCTTTACCCGGCGGCTTTCAACTCCGGAAACCAGATCCGCCGCGCCGTTTCCCCCACGATGAGCTTTCGCGCCTCGCTCTTCAGCGGCAGCGCCTCGGTGAAGATCCGCAGGTGCTCGCCGTAGGTGATCTTGGGCGTCCACAGATCGCACGGGAAGCAGCTTGTCCACACGCAACGCTCCGGCCCGTAGGCGTCGATCACCTTGAGGCAGGCGTCGTGCAGGTCCTCGCAGGGATACTTCCGGTTCGTGCCGGTGCCGATGAAGTCCACCTTGGCGTAGAGGTTCTTATAGCGGGCCAGCCTGCACACGGCGGCGAGGCTCGGCTCGAGCAGCGGCCCGGGCTTCAGGTCCATGCAGTGGCAGAAGCCGACGGTCAACTGCCGGAAGTCGTCGAGCAGCTTGGTCGCGCTCTCCACCATCTCCAGCCGCATCAGAAAAATGTCTACCGTGAGACCTTCGTCCGCCACCGTCTTCCACAGCGCGCGGACCCCCGCATCGTCAAACGTATTCCGGGCCGGCGAAGGAATGCTCCGCAGGGAACGCACGCCGTAGTCGCGAGCGTACTGCCGCAACAGCCCCGGGCTGTGCGGGTCGTCCGGGTCAAGCGTGCACACCCCGGCCATCCAGCCCCGGTTCGCCTTCGCACTGTCGCACAAATACCGGTTATCGTAGCCGTAGAAGGAAAGCGTCTGGATGGCGCGCACGGCGGTCACGCCGTTGGCACGCATCTCGCGGCGCAGGTCCTCGACCGAGGCTTTGCCACGCGGCGGCCGCAGCGGCTGGTCCTTGGGCTGGTACCGGCGCTCGTCCGGTGAAATGATATGGGCGTGAGCGTCGATGATCAGCATGAGCCGCGTGCGGGCCTAGGAACGCCCGTTCCTGCCCGGGCGGGAGAGATTTTGGATCAGTTGCTTGAGACTTTGATCGGTCTTTTTCTGCGCTTTGCCGATTTGAACGACGAGCTTGGTCCCGAGAAGCATCAGGTTCTTCAGCCCCACCAACTGCTTCTCAAACCGGTCCATGCGGGCGTCCGCCCGGTCCATGCGGGCTTCCGCCTTCACATGGAGCGCAAGGAGATGCTCGACCGCCCTTTCGAAGTCCATCCTGGACTGACTATAGCACATCGAACCGGCGTGCGGCCCGCCGGTCGAGCCGCCACAGCCCGGCCGCCCGAGCGCTCTCCAGCGCGCTTTCGTACTCCGCGCCGGTAATGCGCCGGTTGATCTCCACGAATTGTTCGCCCGACACCCGGCCCGCTGGACGGTACTGATCCATGAGGTTCACGTAGGTGTCGCGGGAGATCTCCTCGGCGAGGAACCGCAGGATTTCCCCGGTCCCGGCGATCTCCCCCGGCATCACCAGGTGCCGCACCAGCACCCCGCGCCGGGCCAGGCCCTGCTCGTCGAACTTGAGCACCCCCACCTGCCGGTGCATCTCGCGGATGGCCCGGCGGGCGGCCTCCGGGTAATCCCGTGCTTTCACATAGCGCAGGGCCAGGGCCGGGTCCCAGAACTTGAAATCCGGCATATAGATATCCACAATGCCGTCGAGCAGCGCCAGGCTGTCCATCGAGTCGTAGGCGGACGTATTGTAGACCAGCGGCAGCCGCAGCCCGGCCTCCACCGCGATCGGCAGGGCTTCCAGGATTTGCGGCACGACGTGCTCCGGGGTGACGAAGTTGATGTTGTGGCAACCTTGGGCCTGAAGGTCGAGCATCATCCGGGCCAGCCGCTCGGGCGTCGTTTCCGGTCCCCGCGTGGCCTGGCTGATGTCGTAGTTCTGGCAGAAGACGCAGCGCAGGTTGCACATCGAGAAGAAAATCGTGCCGCTGCCCTTCCATCCCCGCAGGCAGTCCTCTTCGCCGAGGTGGGGGAAGTAGCTGTTGACCTGCGCGTAGCGTCCGGTATGGCAGGCGGCGGTCTTGCCGGCCATCCGGTCTACACCGCAATTGCGCGGGCATACCAGGCAGTGTGACAGCCGCTCCCGCGCCGCCTCCGCCCGCCGCCATAATTCCCCGCGGCGATGAAGCGACAGGTAGGCGGGCTCGAACTCCTGGCCGGCCAAACAGAACTCGGCGGCCACCGCTTGGGTCCGCATGGTTTCCCGAGCCTCTCCTTCAGAGTATAGCTACTTCCTGCTCATCAGCAACGCTAATGTGGCCCACCCTGAGGTCGAGATGTGCTGGGCGTAACTTTGCCCGCCCGGAGGCCGGGTGGTTTCCGGCCAGCCGCCGGACTCCAACTGCGCCTGCAAGAGATACGCCCGGCCCCGCTCGATCACCGGACGAAGCTCGGGCCAGGCGAGCGAACTGAGGGCCAGCAAGACCACGGAGGTGTCAAACGCTTCGGGCGGCGAATGCAAGTGCGGCCCCCAGCCTCCGTCGCTGGTCTGGCCGCGAACCAGCAGCTCTACGCACTCCGGCCGGTGATCGCCCAGTGCCAGAACCACCGCCGCGGCGTCGAGGATGGTGGTCGCCGGCGCCGCGAGCAGCCATCGGTCAGCCCGGGCGATGGCCGCCCGGAAACGCGGGGCGCCGGCTTTCTGAAGCGTGCGGCGCGTCATCGCTGTGGCGAGCGCAGTCCCCCAAGTGACGGGAGATCCCACGTTGGCCTCCGCATCCACCTGCCACGAGCCGTCCGCCTGCTGATACGGCAGCAGCGACTCGGCCGCCTCGATCAAGCTCCGGCCTGCCACGGCCTCCGCCAGCGAGGCCGCAAATTGAATCCGCGCCAGCTTCTTGTCGCTGAACCGCGGATCGCCCCGGTTCTGGTCCCACTGGCGCGGCCGCTTCAGCCAGGCCGTGGTGTCGGCCAGCGCCGCCGCCGGAACGGGATAGCCGCGTCGCCGCGCGACATACAGCGCCCGGGCCCCGTCACCGTTGTTGTGGCAGGAAAAGCAGTGATTCTGCTTCGACCACTGTGGAACTTCGCGCGCCAGGTACGCGATCGCTTGCTCCTCCGGCGACGGCCCGGCCGCTGCCGCTACGCCAAAAGAAAAAAGCGTTGCCGCCAGAATCCTCACTGATCCAAACCAAACAGCGGCCGCCGCGCCAGCTTGTAGGTGAACCGCGCCGGGTTCACCGCCGTCAGCCCCGGCGTATCCACCTCGATGATCCGCGCGGCGATCGGCTCGTAGGCGGCGCGCGGCGCGATCGCTCCTTTCACCGTGAGGATCTTCTGCCGCTGCGGGTAGACCCCGTTGCTGATCAACTGGTGCAGGCTGTTGGGGCTGGACCGCTGGGTGGTGACCAGCAGCAGGTTGGCCAGATCCCGCGTCGATCCCTCCGCCTCGATCACCGCGGTCAAGCCCATGTTGTAGTAGCGCGCGCCGCCGTGGCGCACCTCGGTCTCGATGTACTGGCCGTCGTGCAGCGATTTCACCTTCCCGCGCACCCGCACCGGCTTGCCGTGAAACTGGTCGGTCTTACCTCCCACCGGCATGTCGAACGCTCCGCCGATGCCCGCGCCAACCGCCGCCGCAACGGCCTCCCGATCGGCGATCACCACCACCCATCCCGTGGCCCTCTGTTTGATGAGCTCCTCCAGCAGAAATGTCCCGTCGCCCGAGGAGCCGCCGCCGATGTTGTCGCCCATGTCGATCAGCGCCACTGGAAACTTGTCACCGGCCATCGCCTGCTTCACCGCCGCGGCCGCCTCCGGCAGTTTCAGCACCAATTTGTCCCGCGTGGCCCACAGCATATCCGAAAGCCGCTGGGCCTCGCGCTGGGCGAGCGGCCGATCGTTGTCGGTCACCACCACCACGCTCGGCCCGATCTGTGGCACGTCGGCGTATTGGTAGCCGCCCGACACGCTGACCGCCAGGATCTTCGGATTCTTCTCCAGGCGCCGGCTCTCTTCCACGATCGGCAGCAGCGGCGGCCGCTTTGTGTACTGGAAGACGATGTTATAGAGCATCGGCGGCTTCACCACCACCTGCACCGGCTTCACTTGGCCCCGCACCGTCCTGGCCATGATCTCGGCCGCCTGCACTCCACGCTCCCGCGGATCGATGTGCGGGTTCTCCTTGTAGGTAATCAACGCTGTCGACCACTTCACGATCTCGGGCGTAACGTTGGCGTGAAAGTCGTGGGTGACGACGATCGGGAAATCCGCCCCCATCGCCTCCCGCAGCCGCCGCACCAGCTCCGCGTCACCGTGCGGATAGCTCTCGACCACCATCGCCCCGTGCAGCGGCGCCAGCAGCCCGTCGTACTTCGGGCCCGCCTGGAGCTGCCGGATCAGGTCGCCGAGCAGCGTGTTAAACGCCTGGTCGGTCACCGGCCCCTTGGGCTGCGCTCCGGCTACTAGCAGTGGGTAGAGATCCAGGTCGAAGCGCCGCGCGCCCTCCACGTAGCCGCTCACCGTGTCGCTGGCCTTCAGCCACTCCTCGAGCACGGTCTCCCGCGGGGCCGTGGGCCGCCGGTTGAAGTCCGCCAGCCCCGTTTTCGCCGGGTTGAAGGAGTCCGACTCGTGGCTGATGCCGCCGATCGCGATTCTCGGCCGTCCTGTCTGCGCCGAAAGAACGGATGCGCTTAGTAGCAACAGCGTCCGACATCTCATAATTATGTGCCTCGTTACTACAAACTTTCGTCCCCGCGTCCCCGCGTCTCCGCGTCTCCGTGTCCCCGCGTCGGCCAGGTGAGATTCGGTTGTGGCATTCCGGTCGGGTCGATGAAGAACCACGCGACCGCTCCGGTCAACACCACCACGCTCCCGAAATACAGTCCCCACGACCAGCCTGCGTGCTGGGCGATATACGGCGTCAGCACCGGCGCCACCAGTCCCCCCACGTTTCCGAAGCCGTTCATAACCCCGCTCGCCGCCCCGGATTCTCCGCCGCCCGCCTCGATGGCCGAGGCCCAGAACGGCCCTTCCGCGCTGGCTGCAAATCCGAGAGCCAGCGAGAGCAGCGTCACCATGACCGGCGCGTCCTTCATATTAGTGCCCGCGTAGAGCAGCACGGCGCTCAGCACCATCCCCACCACCGAGACCACGCGCCGGCTCATCTTCAGTCCCAGCGGCTGGATCAGCCGGTCAGAAACCCAGCCCCCCAGCGGCATCATGGCCATCATCGTGAGCAGCAACGCCGTGGTGTAAGCGGCGCTCTCGGCCGCGCCCACCTTGCGGATCTCCCCGAAATAGTAGTAGATCCAGTAGAAGAATATGTATTCAAAATAGTTTATGCAGAAATATCCGAGGGTGAGCAGCACCAGGTTGCGGTCCGCGAGCAGCTTGCCCCAGGGAATGGGATCTCTTTTCGCCGCCACGGTGGCTCGAGTTCCCTCGGGCCTGTCCCGCACGGCAGCCATCCACACGAAAGCGAGCGCGCCGGTCACCACCGCCGCCAGCAGGAAGGAGACCCGCCACCCGTAGCGCCCGATCAGCCACGCGAACAGGATCGGCGTGATGGCCGCCCCCAGCGGCGCGCCGCCCAGGATGATTCCCTGCACCCGCGCGTGATGCGCCACCGCCACCCAGTTGGCCGTCATCCGCGCGCAGGCCGGATAAATCGGCGCCGCGCACACCCCCAGCGCCAGCCGGATCACCAGAAACGACGGCAGAATCCCCAGCCCGATCCGCCCCGCGCTCGCCGTCAGCGCGGTGAACGCCGCCGCCCCGATGCTCATCCACGCCAGCACCAGCCGCGGCCCAAAGCGATCGGCCAGCCTCCCCCCCGGCGCCATCAGCAGCGCGTAGGTGAGAATGAACGCCGAGTAAATGCTCCCCATCTGCGTCTCGGAGAGGCCAAACTCCTTCATGATGTGCGGCCCGGCGATGGACATCGCCGTCCGGTCGATGTAGCTCATCACGCTCAGAGCCACCATGAGTGCCACAACGGTCAGCATGGGTTCGCGGCGCAGAGTACCATTTCGCCCGCCTGCTCGGCAACCCGGATGCGGCGGCGCGGCGGCGCCTGGAGGCAGTTGCGCTGTTCTACTACGGCGGAACAGCCGGCGCCGGGCCACCGCCGACACAGCAGACGTCGGTCGCAATCGGGGCGGGCAAGCAGCTTGTCTTCACGGTGTCTGGTGGCAACGCCGCTGGCGGAATCTCGGGCACGCCGGGCTTTCAGGGATACAT
>JACQDI010000404.1 GCA_016201195.1 Acidobacteriota bacterium
ATTTTTGCGCCAGAAAGTAGCTAGCCGATCGCTTTGCAGAAACCGAAGGGAGCTGAATCCATGCATGCCCAACGCGCGCGGAAGTCAGTTGCGCTCGTTACATGCGTGCTGCTTGCGGCCCCATTGGCTGCCCAGATCGGCGGCAGCGGCACGATCAAAGGCACGGTCATCGACCCCACGGGCGCCGTGGTCCCGAGCGCCACGGTCACCGCGACCAACGTGGCCACGGGCGTGGAAACCAAGCGCGAGACCACACCAGCGGGAATATACCCGATCGCCCCGCTGCCGGCCGGCTCGTACAGGTTAACGGCGGCGATGGCCGGTTTCCGAACCGTGGTGCAGGAGCACGTTGTCGTGGACGCCCTCAGCACGGTGGAGATGAACCTGAGACTCGAGGTCGGCGCCACCACCGAAAGCGTCACCGTCTCCGCCGCTCCGCCCGAACTCAGCACCGCCGACGCCCGCATGGGCCAGACCGTGCGCAACGAGATGTACACGGCGCTGCCTCTGTCGATGGGCAACGGCAACCCCCGCAACCCGGCTGCCTTCATTTACCTGATGCCCGGAGTCCAGGAAGGCGGCACCTTCGGCTTCATCAACGGCGGCCAAAGCTTTTCCAAGGACGTCTACATCGAAGGTCTCCCCATTACTGATGCCGTTCGTCAGGGGGAGAGCCGCGCCTTGCAGTATAGTGTCTCGGTCGAAGCGGTGGAGCAATTCCAGGTCGAGACCAGCGGCCAGTCGGTGGAGTACAACGGCCAGGGCTCGGAGAATTACACGATCAAGTCCGGAACCAACCAGCTCCACGGCTCCCTGTACGAGTACTTCCGGAATACGGTGCTGGACGCTCGCGGATTCTTTTCCCCCCAGCGATCGCAGCAGAACCAGAACCAGTTTGGCTTCACGATCGGCGGGCCCCTCAAGCGGAACAAGATCTTCTTTTTCGGAGCCTACGACGGCTACCGCTACCGCGTGGCGACGGCCCACCAATTCGTTACGATTCCGACGTTGAAAATGCGAGCGGGCGATTTCAGCGAGTTGACGGTGGGGATCTTCGACCCGGCGACGACAACCTGCCCCGGCGGCGCCAACTGCACCCGCCAGCCGTTCGTTGGCAACATCATCCCGGCAAGCCGCATCTCGCCGGCGTCGAAGTTCTTCCAGGAGCCGATGCCGCCGCCGACTCACTCCGGAATCGCCAATAACTTCCTCAGCAACAACAAGGGCGTCGGTTTCAACAACACCAACGTCAACGTCAAGGTGGACCTCAACGCCTCGGACGCACACCGGTTCTCCGTGCTGTTCTCGCGGGGCTCGCATAACCAGAGCAGCGCCATCCGCGGCAATCCGGTTCCGCTTCCGCTGCCCTACGTGGTCACCCGCGTCGTCGACGAGGTGCCCACCGTGGGCCAGCTCAAGCACACCTGGATCGTCAACGCGGCCATGATGAACCAGGTCAGCTTCGGCGCATCGCGGCTGTGGATCCCCATCACCAATCCCACCATCGGCGGCAAATGGGTGGAGCGCGCCGGGATCAAGGGCTTGCCCCCCGGGGATGCGACGGAATCGTTCCCTGAGGTCGCTTTCGCCGGCCCCAACTCGGTGCAGGGCTGGCGCGGCACCGATGCCCGGCCGTTCCTGGACGCGCTGAACAATTTTTCTTTTCAGGACAACTTTCAGTGGATCCGCGGAAGCCACTCCGTGAAGGCGGGCTTCCAGCACCAGCGGCTCCAGGACAACTATCGCGCGCGCTGGGACGGCACCCTGTTCATTGCCAACTTCAGCAACGCGCAGACCGCGGGCTTCAACAACGGCACCCTCGCCAGCACTGCGGGAAATTCTTATGCCAGCTATTTACTGGGCACGCTCAACTCCGCCACCGTCAACGAGGACTCCGTGGTCACCTCGGGCGCCCGCTACCGCAGCTACGCCTGGTGGGTCGGCGATGACTGGAAGGTCACGCGCAACCTGACCCTGAATCTCGGCCTTCGTCACGACATCATGCTGCCGTACGTCGAGGTCCGGGACCGGGTCTCCTGGTTCAACCCGGACCTTCCGAATCCGCTCGCCGGCGGGTTTCACGGCGCGCTCCAGTTCGGCGGCGAGGGACAGTCGCCGCTCTATTGCAACTGCCGCACGAGAATCAAGACGGATTGGAACAACTGGGGGCCGCGCCTCGGTTTCGCCTACCGGCTGGGCGACAAGACGGTGGTTCGCGGCGGCTACGGCATGATGTATACGCGTCACGGCGCCGTCGGCGGCCGCGGTGGCGCGCGCGACGGCACTGGCAAGCTCGGTTTCACCGCCGCCCCCGGATTCCCCTCGCCGGATTCGTTCAGCCCGGCGTTCGACTGGGACGAGGGAGTGCCCCCTTACCAGAAGCCTCCGTTCTTCGACGCCACCCTCAACACCGGCTTCACGACCGACAAGCCCACTGCCGGCAGCGTCAGCTTCGACAACCCCGAGGAAGGGGCGCGCCCGCCGCGCTATCAGAACTGGAACCTTTCCGTCCAGCGCGCGATTACTTCCTCCCTCACGCTCACCGCCGGCTATGTCGGCGGCAACGGCAAGTTCCTGCGTGGCGGCGGCCTGGGGATCTGGTCCGGCCAGATTCCACCGCGCTACCTGGCGCTGGGCAACCTGCTCACCTCTCAGGTGAATGCGGCCACGCTTGTTTCCGCCAGGGCCATCCTTCCCGATATCAGCCTGCCGTACCCCAACTTCCGCGGTACCTTCGCCCAGATGCTCCGCCCCTTCCCGCAGTACTCCGGGGTGGGCGCGGATTTTGTGA
>JACQDI010000405.1 GCA_016201195.1 Acidobacteriota bacterium
CATTGTCACGCCGCCATTTTCTTCAGGAACGCCACGCCCTGAAACGCGATGTCGTCGAGCGAAGGGGCCAGGTCCCGCCAGATGGCGGTGGCCGCGGCCAGCTCCTTGATGGTCGAGTTGAAGGATTCGATCATCAGCCAACCGTCGTAGCCGATGGCCTTCAGCGCAGCGAACACGCCGGGCCAGTCGACGTGGCCGGTGCCGGGGACGCCGCGGTCGTTTTCGCAGGTGTGGACGTGGGCCAGCCGGCGGCCGCAGTGTCGATAGGCGGCGGCCACGTCCTTCTCCTCGATGTTGGCGTGAAAGGTGTCGAACAGAATGCCCACCTGGGGACTGTCGATCTCTTCCACGAACCGAACCGCGTCAGCGGCGGTGTTCAGGTAATAGGTTTCGAAGCGGTTGAGCGGCTCGATAGCGAAGGTAACGCCGGTCGAGCGCAGCGCCGGATCGAGGGCGCGGTAAAACTCAACGCCCCACCGCCACTCGTCGGGCGTGCGCCGCCACCCGGGGAGATACCCCACGGGGGCGTAGAGCGGGCCGGCAACCACGCGAATCCCGGCGCGCGACGCCGTGTCGGCTACCTGCTTCCAGTGCTCGAGCGACCGCGCCCGCACTGCCGGATCGTCGCTCGTGGGGTTGATCCCCGCCGGGTTCACCGCGCAGATCGTACAGCCGAGATCGAAGTCCCGTTGCGCCCGCTTGACCCCTTCCACGTCGAACTCCCCGGGGGTGAACATGGGGACTTCGATCCCGTCGGCCCCGTGCCGCTTGATGGCCTCCAGCGGAATCGCCTTGGGGTCGAAACTCCCCGCCCAAATGAAGGTATTGACGCCGAATCGCATCGATTGCTCCCTGGGACAGCATACAATACTTTCATGCTTCGACTATCACTCGTTGCCTTCGTGGCGGCCGTATCGCTGGCCGCCGAGCTTCCCATCAGCGGCATCGCCCACATCGGCTTTGCCGTTTCAGACCTCGAGAAAGCCCGCTCCTTCTACACCGGCGTGCTGGGCTTTGAGCAGGCGTTCGAGATCAAAAAGCCCGACGGGAAGATCGAGATGGCGTTCTTCAAGGTGAACGACACGCAGTACATCGAGCTATCGCCGGGCCTGGCTCCGGAACAAGACGACCGGATGACGCACATCGCCTTCGAGACCCCCGACATCGAGGTGCTGCGCCAGAAGCTCGATCAAGCGGGCGTGAAGACGCCGCCGCAGCCCGGGCGCGGCCGCGACGGCAACCGGAATTTCTCGGTCCGCGACCCCGACGGCCACCGCGTCGAGTTTGTCCAGTACATGCCCGGCTCGTGGCACACCAGCGCCCGCGGCCAGCACGTCTCCGCCCGCCGCATCTCGACCCACATGCTGCACCTGGGGATCACGGTGGCCAACCTGGACGCGGCCATGAAGTTCTACCGGGACATCTTCTGGTACCAGGAAATCTGGCGGGGCGGCCCGACCGACAACGAGCTGCGCTATATCAACATGCGTATTCCCAGTGCGGCTGGCGGCGACTACATCGAGTTCATGCTGCATTCCGAGCGCCCCACCCGCCAGCAGCTCGGCAGCATGCATCACCTGTGCTTGGAAGTGCCCGACGGGACCATCCAGGCCGCCTATCGGACAGCCGTCGAGCGCGGCGCGCCCAAGGAGCGATCACAGCCGCGCGTCGGCCGCAACGGCCGCTGGCTGATGAACCTGTTCGACCCCGACGGCACCCGGACGGAGCTGATGGAGCCCCATCCGGCGAGGAAGTAGATCGTAGAACGCAGAATTGTGGATCGTGGGCCCAAGCCCCGGAGCCCACGATCCGCGTTCCACGATCCACGGTCCCAAAAAACAAAACAGCCTTATAATAGGTGCACCATGCTTGGGACTGAAGCCCCGAGATCAAGGAAGAGGCAAGCTTATGCCTTCTAGGTGGTTGTACATTTTGGGCGCGGGGCTGCTGTGGAGTGCGTCCCTCGCAGCTCAATCCAACGTTGCCTCCGGCGAATTGCACGGATCGGTGACCGACCCAAGCGGCACGGCCGTGCCCGGGGCCAAGGTCACCGTCAAGAGCGACATCACCGGGCTGATACGCACCGACACCACGGATTTGAGCGGGGAATACCGCTTCTTGCAATTGCCTCCCGGCGACTACGACGTGCAGATCGAAAAGGAAGGTTTCCGCACGGGGATCGCCAAGAGCGTGCGGGTCACCGTGGGACAAGTGGCCATCCTCGACAACAGGCTCGAGCTGGGCATTCCCACCCAAGTGGTGGAGGTGATGGCCGAGACGTCGCTGGTGGAAAACGAGCGCTCTCACCAGGCCAACACCCTGGAGCGCGAGGCCATCGAAAACCTTCCCATCAACCGGCGGGACTACCTCACCTTTACCCTGCTGGCGCCCGGCGTGGTCGACACCAGCGCGCTGGCCGACGGCTTGGATTTCCGGGTCCACCAGACGCCCAACAGCGGTCTTTCGTTTTATGGCTCCAACGGCCGGGGCAATTCGGTGACCGTCGACGGTGGGGAGGCCAACGACGCCGGAGGCGGGGTGCGCTCGACCATCACCCAGGAGGCCGTACAGGAATTCCAGATCAACCGCAGCAACTACTCGGCCGAGCTGGGCGGGGCCACCGGCGGCGTGATCAACATCGTTTCCAAGACGGGCACCAACGAGGTGCACGGCACCCTGTTCGGGTTCTTCCGCCACGAGAGCCTGGACGCGGGTAACCCATTCGCCCGGGTGCTGCGGGACGACGGCCGCCTGGTGCGCACCAAGCCGCCCTCCCAGCGCCAGCAATTCGGCGGCTCGATCGGCCTGCCGCTCAAGAAGGACCAGACCTTCCTGTTTGCCGGCGCGGAGGGCCTAGTCCGGGACGAGTCTTCGGTGGTGACGGTCTTTACCGACCCGTCGATCTTCGGCCCCACGCCGGCCCAGCAGGTGGTGCTCAGCGCCCTGCCCCCGGCCGTGGCTGTTCCGCTCCGAGCAGCGCTTACCAGCCCGCCCGAAACCGTCCAGATGTTCCAGCGCAACAGCGGAGTGTTTCCCTTTACCACCCGCAACGCGCGGTTCTCGGTCCGCATTGACCACCGCGCCGGGGATCATGACCAGCTCTTTTTCCGCCACAACTACTCCCGGTTGCGCGAGACCAACGCCACGCTCCAGGCGCTGGTCGGAGCCTCCCGCGGCAACGAGGACAAAACCTTCGACCCCACCACGATCCTGGGCTGGACCCACCAGTTCAACCAGCGCCTGATCAACGAGGCCCGCTTCCAGTGGAATTACCGCAACTTCTCGGTTAACTCGCTCGAAAAATTCGGCCCGGAGTTCCGGATTGCAGGCTTCGGCGTATTCAACCGGGACCTTCTTTTGCCCAGTATTAATATTGAGCGCCGATACGAGATCCGGGACAGCCTCAGCTACTATCGCGGCGCGCACGTCTGGAAGTTCGGCGCCCAGGTGCTGATCCGCGGGGTGCACAGCGAGAGCCACGTGTTTTTCCCCGGCCGGTTCGAGTTCGGCGAGCTGCCCGGCGCTCTGCTCAACCCGGCCCTGCCGTCCACGTTCGTCGTCAACGGCTTGCAGGCCTTCAACCTGGGCTTGGCGCAGACCTACTTGCAGGGTTTTGGGAACCCCACGGTGGCGTCCACCAACCCCTACTACGGCTTTTTCGTCCAGGATAGCTGGAAAGTGCGGCCCAACCTGACGCTGGACTTCGGCCTGCGCTACGAGCTGGACACGCGCCAGCCCCCGCTGCCCACCGACACCAACAACGTCGCCCCGCGCTTCGCCTTCGCCTGGGATCCGTTCAACAATAAGAAGACCACCGTGCGCGGCGGCTACGGCATTTTCTATTCGCCAGTCTACTACCAGGTCGACTGGGTGGTCAACGCGCTTAACCAGATCAACGGCCGGCGCCAGATCGCGCAGGTCTTCACCACCATCCTCGACCAGGGTCCGGCCAACGCGGCCAACGTTTTTACCACCCTGCGCGCCAAGGGGGTGATCGGGGTCCCCACGCCGACACGATCCCTCACCGAGGCTGACCTGGCCCCCTTCGGTATCACCTTCCCCCACACCGGACCGCTGTCGCCCTTCACGCTGCTGTTTGAGAACTCACCGGACTACGTCAGCCCCTACGCCCAGCAGGCCAGCCTGGCGATCGAGCGCGAGGTCGTGCCGAACCTGTCGGTTTCGGTGGGATACACCTACGTGCGGACGCTGAAGATCCCCCGGGCACGGGACAAGAACCTGCTGGCGGCCCCGGTCGATCCGCGGCTGGGCATCCGGGTGTGGTCCAATCCCCTGCGGGACTTCGCCAATCCGTTCATCGGCCAGTTCAACGTGTTCGAATCCACCGCCCGCGCCTTCTACAGCGGCATGGTGGTGGAGGTCAAGAAGCGTTTCAGCCACTCCTTCAGCGTGAACGGGAACTACACCTTCAGCCGGGCCACCGACGAGGTGGTGGACTACAACACCCCGTTTGAGGCCAACGACCAGACCAACTTGCGCGCCGAGCGGGCACTGTCGTCCTTCGACCAGCGCCACAAGCTGGTGGCCTACGCCCTGTGGAACGCCCCCGCCCGGTTCCAGGTGGCGCCGATTTTCCGCGCCAACAGCGGCCGCCCCTTCAACCTGCTCGTGGGATCGGATCTGAACGGCGATCGCCACTCCGATACCGACCGCCCCCCGTTTGCCGGCCGCAACACCGGCCAGGGGCCCAACTTCTGGACCTTCGACCTGCGTCTCGGCCACAAGATAAAGTTCGGAGAATCCCGCCACATCGAGCTGATGGCCGAGGCCTTCAACCTCTTCAACCGGCTGAACTTCGCCAGCATCAACAACACGGTGGGGAACCGCTCCGGCCCCTTCAACCTGCGGGGCCGCAACGACAAAACCCCCAGTGAGCCGCTCGGTTTCACCGCTGCCTACGACCCCCGGCGAGTCCAGCTCGGGGTGCGGTTCAACTTTTGAACGCAGCGAGCGCCTGCCCGACGTGCAATAATGGAGCCTAGAGATACACCCGCAGCCGGGTACGGAGATCAGCGTGGCAACTGTCGTTGACATTGGTAGCTTGATTGTTCACTCCCCTGAGGTCCGCGGCGGGCGCCCGCGGATCGCCGGAACTGGTGTCACCGTCCGGCGCATCGCCGGGTGGTACAAACTGGGGCTGACCCCCGAAGAAATCGCGGATGAGATCGGCCACCTATCGCTGGCGCAAGTGCATGCCGCCCTGGCTTACTACCACGCAAACCGCTCGGAGATCGAAGCTGACCTTGCGGCCGAGGAAGCGGCCGAAAGCGGCCGGTGAGTCAGATTCGACTGTACGTCGAGGAGGACTCCATGCGTCGCGCGCTGGTGCGGGCATTGCGGACCCGTAACGTAGACGCCGTTACCGCTCTGGACATGGGAATGATTGAGCAGGCCGACGAGGATCACCTCGCGGCCGCGACGGCTCAGCGCCGGGTTCTATACAGTTTCAACCTGGCGGACTTCTACCGTCTGCATCGCGCTTGGCTGGCAGCCGGGAAATCTCACTCGGGGATGGTCCTCGCACAACAACAGCGCTATTCGGTGGGAGAGCAAATGCGTCGCCTGCTAAAGCTCATCGCCAGCAAATCGGCTGAGGACATGCAGAATCAAGCAGAATTCCTCAGCTACTGGGGCTGACCGATCTGCGCGCACCGCACGGCCGTATCCCCGGCGACACCGCCGCCCACAACCCCTGACAGATCCAGTTCGGCACCCGAGGGCAAGTCCCTGAAATCCCTGGGGATTTCAAGGGTTTCCATCACCAAATCACCCAAATCAAAAAATCACTAGATTTCACACCTGACCCCTTGACAGCGCTAGTCTCAAGGTGATTAAGTGAAGCAGCTTTGTCCGGAACCTGGGTCAGGCGGCTGGGGACCGTACAAGGGGGGTGCAAGATGGCACTGCGACCGATTTTGTCGCTGGGTTTGCTCTTGGGGCTGGCGGTTTCAGCCGGCTGGGCACAAGCGCCGACGGGAATCATCGCCGGCGTGGTCAACGATGAATCCGGAGCGGCGATTCCCAACGCCGCCGTCACCGTCACGAACAAAGATACGGGCTTGGTGAGGAGCACGATCACCTCGCTGAACGGCACTTACAGTGTTCCCGCGTTGCCGGCGGGCAACTACGAGGTCAAGACGGAGGCGCCCGGATTTCGTTCGATGGTGCGGTCGGCCACGGTGGTCACCGGCAGCACGGTGACGGTGGACTTGGCTATGCAGGTGGGCGCGACTAAGGACGTGGTGACCGTGGAGGGCGCTTCCTCACAGCTCGTCTACGACAGCTCCAAGATCGACGCGGTGGTAACGCGGGCCCAGATCGAAAACCTGCCCCTGAACGGGCGCAGCTTCCTGCAACTGGCCTTCCTGCAGCCGGGCGTGTCGGTGGCCCCGCAGACGCTGTCGCAATACAACGCGCAGTTCTCGGTCTCCATTCTGGGCGGCGCGGCCAACATGACCGCCATCGCCGTGGACGGCGGCAACGTGCGCAACGCCATCGAAGGCAACACCGGGCAGAACTTCTCCCAGGAGGTGGTGGAGGAGTTCCAGATCTCCTCAGCGAACTTCGATCTCTCCACGGGCATCACCGGCGTGGGGGCGATCAATATCGTGACCCGCTCGGGCGGCAACGACTTTCATGGCAGCGGCTACTTCTTCTTCCGCGATCACAACATGTCGGCTTACCCGGCGCTCAAGAGGAACGACTTCAACGCGGATCCGTTTTTCGCCCGCCGCCAGTCGGGCTTCTGGGTGGGCGGGCCGATCAAGCGCGATCGCCTGTTCTTCTTTTTCAACCTGGAGCACAACAACCAGGCCTCGGTGGTGACGGTGCAGCCGAATTCCCCGTTCTTCGCCGGCTTGGCCCAGAACACCCCCAGCCCCTACCGGGTGAAGCTGCTCAGCCAGCGCTTCGATTACCGCATTAACGCCTCTCACACGCTCTTCCTGCGCTACTCGCACGACGGCAACAGCGGCTTCGGGCCCAACGGAGGCGCCCCGCTGC
The DNA here is from genome assembly GCA_016201195.1 of Acidobacteriota bacterium. GTDB lineage: Bacteria > Acidobacteriota > Terriglobia > Bryobacterales > JACQDG01 > JACQDI01. The sequence goes on from JACQDI010000405.1 coordinate 7,024, forward strand.
CGTCCAACTGGCTGCGCAACACCAACTGGTCGGACCAGAGCATTGCGGGGGTGACGAGCACCTTGCGCCCCAACCTGGTGAACGATTTCCGCTTCTCCTACTGGTATTGGCAAAACCGCAACCTGTTCCCGCGCGAGCAGGACTGCCCCGGCTGCATCGGCCTGGGCCTGCCGGAGATGTCGATCATCGGCACCAACGTGCAGTTCGGGAACACCTCCAACGCCACCCAGGGCCGCGACCTGCGCCGCTATGTCTGGTCCGACAATATGAGCTGGCAACGGGGATCGCACCGTTTCCAGTGGGGCGGCGAGATCGAGCACGCTCCGGGCACCGGCTTCTGGGGCTTCGCCGAGCCGGCCTCGGGGGCCGTCTACGGCCCGGACATTTTGGGCGCAGCGGGGCGGGCGGCCTTCGGGATACCGTCTTCGTTCAACACCACCGCCGACCTGTTGAAGCTCCCAGTCTATGCCTTTTCGATGGGCGTCGGCGATCCCAGCCAGCCGCCTCCCTACAACGTGGATATCGCCAAGAACAACAACCGCTTCCACCTGTACTGGCAGGATACATGGCGGGTGCACCCGCGCTTCACGGTGAACTACGGCCTGGCTTGGTCGTTCGAATCCACTCTGGTGAACCACGATCTGGATAAGCCGAAATACCTGGCGCCGGTGCTGGGCGCCGGCGGCATCCAGCCGACCGATTCCAATTACCACAACTTCTCTCCCGCCGTCGGCTTCGCCTGGTCCCTGACCCGGGACCAGAAGACGGTGCTGCGGGCCGGGGCGGGCATCTACTACGACACGCGGCTGCTGTGGCAGCGCCTGCGCGAGCGGTCCCTGATCGGCCCGCTGGGCAACGGACGCGTCCTCATCAGTGGTTCGGCAGTTCCCAATCCCGTTCCCGGCCTGCCCGGCGCGCCGCAGGGAGCGCCCCTCGATTTCCGCCAGGGGCCGACCGGCTTCACCCTGGGACAACTGGTTTCCATCCTTCCCTCGGTGCGCGCGCAGCTCGAGCGGCAGGTGGCAAACCTGAATCCGACCTTTGATCTGTCGGTGCGCGGCATTGAGGTGGCCAAGAACGGCGTGGACCTGATCCCGCGTCACTACCCGGAGGCTTACTCGGAGCACTACACAGTGGGCATTCAACGGGAGCTGCGGCGCAACCTGGTGGTCACCGCCGATTTCGTCGGACGCCAGTTCGTCCACCAGGAAATCGGGTCGCTCGATTACAACCGGTACTTCCGCGTGGCCGGGCCGGTGCTGCCGGCCTGCATCGGCGCCCAGGCTGCCGACCCGAAAGCCCCGTGCTCCACCGGCAGCATTACCGTGCGCACCCCCGCCGGCCGTTCCAACTACAAAGCCCTGTTGGTGAAGGTGGACAAGCGCTTCGCCAACCGCTACCAGCTTACGGCCTCCTACGCGCTGGCCGATCAGCATGGGATGAACGGCCTCTGGAACCTAGACAACTGGTTTTCGACCTGGGGGCCGCAGGGTTCCCGCCATTTGCTGAACGTCTCCGGTTTCGTCGACCTGCCCTGGAAATTCCAGGTATCGTTCATCTCTTCGATGGCCACGCGCGGCCCGGTGATGCCCAGCATTCCGATCATCGATCTGGACGGAGACGGGACCTCGGGCGAGCCGCTGCCGGGCGCCTCGTTTAACGGCTTCAACCGCGGCCTCGGTAAGGACGACCTGACCCGGCTGGTAGACCAGTTCAACCAGACCTGGGCGGGCAAGAAGACGGTCCGCAACCAGACCATCCCCAGGCTGGCGCTGCCCGCGAATTACGAGTTCGGCAAGAGCTTCTCGTCTCAGGACCTGCGGCTGACTAAGAACTTCCAGTATCATGAGCGCTACAAGCTGTCGATCTTCGGCGAGGTATTTAACCTGTTCAACATCGCCAACCTGGGCGGGTACAGCTTCGACTTGACCAGCCCCGGCTTCGGCCAGCCCACCAGCCGCGCCGGCCAGGTGTTTGGCTCCGGCGGGCCGCGGGCGTTCCAAGTGGGGGCACGGGTTAGCTTCTAACGTCTGAGCTACAATGGGCCGCTGGCATGAAGTCTTCCAAGCGGCCCAAGAAACCGGCGCCGACCCCCGCCACTAGCGCGCCTTCTTCACCGCCCGCTTGGCGAGCGAAACTGCGTCATCTCCTGCTGCCAGGCTTGCTCGTGGCCTTCCTGCTGCGCATCGTCCTCACCTACCCGGTGTTCAACGACATTACCGACGAGCAAGGCCACATCATCGCCGGCTTGGAATTCCTGGAAACCGGAAAATATGAGTTCGAGTCGCAGCATCCGCCGGTGTCGCGTCTGGTCTTGGGATTTCTTCCTTATTACCTCGGCGGCCTGCGCTACGGCGGCCACCGGTCGCTTTGGTTCGACGGCGCGTGGGGAACCCACGATGAGAAGTTTTATTGGAAGACTCTATCCCTGGCCCGAGCCGGCAATCTCATCTTCGCCGTGCTCATATTTTTCTTCGTCTATCGCTGGGCCATTTTGCTCTATGGCCAGGGGGCAGCCCTGGCAGCTTGCACGCTGGCCGTCTGCTGTCCTAACCTGATTGCCCACGCTTCGCTGGCGACCATCGATATTTCTGTGGCAGCGACCGTCCTGATGGCCGCATTTTTCTCTTGGCGATGGAGCGAGCGGCCGGCATGGCGGTACTGCCTGGGAGCGGCGGCGGCGTTCAGCCTGGCCGTGCTGTGCAAGTTCTCCGCGCTGGCTTTTCTTCCCCCCATCGCCGCCGTCTATTTCGTGACGGGCCGGTGGGAGAGATGGAAGGCGGCCGGAGGACCTGCCATTCGCGAGCTTCGCATGGGGCTGTTGCTCGCCGCGGCTTTCTGCCTTCTGGCCGGCCTGATCCTGTGGGCCGGCTACGGGTTTAACGTGGGCTACGTGGCCCCGCGCGGCCACCAGGTCACCAGCGGCTTTCAAATGGGCAGCGAGACGAGCCTTCCGCACCGGCTGGCCAGGGCACTCGAAGCCCGGGTGCTGCCCGCCCCCAAGCTCTGGCAGGGGTTGATTGAAGTGCTGAGTCATAACGAGGAGGGGCACCCGGCCTACCTGCTGGGAAAAGTCTCGACCGAGGGTAGGTGGTATTACTTTCCCGTGGCCGTGAGTGTGAAAACCACCTTGCCGCTGCTGCTGCTGGCGGCAATCGGCGCCTGGCTCGCTGCCCGATCGCGAGCCGGCCTCTATCCCATCGCCGCGATTGCTGTGATCCTCAACATCGCCATGGCCGGCCGGCTGAACATCGGTATCCGGCACGTGCTGCCAATCTATCCCTTCTTTGCCATCCTGGGGTCGAGTGTCTTCGCCGAGGGCCGGAACTGGGGGCGGACATCACGCGTAGTCCTGATGGCTCTGCTTGCCTGGCACGCCGCGGAGTCTCTCGTCGCCCACCCCGACTACCTCGCCTACTTCAATGAGATTGCCGCCGGTAACGAGGAGCGCTTCCTCGCCGACAGCAACCTGGACTGGGGCCAGGACCTCGCCCGGCTAGTGAAATTCACCCGCGAGCGGCAAATCGAAAGCGTTCTGCTGAGCTATTCCGGCTCCAGCGACCCGGCCAAGCTGGGGCTGCGCGGCAGCGTCTTCCGGTGGCGCCCACCCCAATCCGGCTGGGTGGCCGTCAGCGTGAATCACCTGGTCGGGCTGGGGATCGACCCGGCCTATTCCGCGTGGCTCCGAACGCAGCCACCCGTCGCGCGCGTCGGCAAGTCAATCTGCGTGTATTATTTTCCGCCGCGATAGATCGTGGACCGTGGAACGTGGATCGCGGGCTCCGGAGCTTGGCCCCACGTTCCACGATCCACGTTCCACGTTCTAGTATTCTTTGAACATGCCCGAATATCGAGGCGAGGTTCACGCGCCGGATTTTCCACCGGGGGCCGACTGGATCAACACCGACCGCCCGCTCTCCATGCGCGAGCTGCGCGGCAAGGTCGTCCTGCTCGACTTCTGGACCTTCTGCTGCATCAACTGCATGCACATCCTGCCCGACCTGAAGAAGCTCGAGCACAAGTATCCGCAGGAGCTGGTGGTGGTCGGCGTGCACTCAGCCAAGTTCAGCGCCGAGCGGGAGACCGACAACGTGCGGCAGGCTGTGCTGCGCTACCAGATCGAGCACCCGGTGGTGAACGATCCACAGATGTCGATGTGGCGGCAGTACGGTGTGCGGGCCTGGCCCACGGTGGCGCTGATCGACCCGGAAGGCAAGGTGATCGGCAGGCACTCGGGCGAAGGCATCTTCGAGCCGTTCGACCAGATTATCGCCAAGGTGATCGAGGTCTTCGATGCGGAGGGGAAGATCGACCGGAGGCCCCTGGGGCTGATCCTGGAGGAGTCGAAGACGCCGCGGTCGCTGCTCTCGTTTCCCGGCAAGGTGCTGGCGGACGCGGCGGGCGGCCGGCTGTTCATCGCCGACACCAACCACAACCGGATCGTCGTCGCCTCGCTCGAAGACGGCGCCGTGCGCGACGTGATCGGCGAGGGCGAGTTCCAGCACCCGAACGGCATGGCGCTCGACGGCGAGTCTCTGTATATCGCGGATACCGAGAACCACGCCATTCGCCGGGCCGACCTCGCAGCACGAACAGTGGAGACCATCGCCGCGGGGCTGAATTCACCCTGGGACCTGGCCATCGCCCAGGGCCAGCTCTACATCGCCATGGCCGGCCAGCACCAGCTCTGGCGGATGGACCTCGCCGCCCGGACGCTCCAGGATCACGCCGGCAGCGGCCGCGAGGGGCATATTGACGGCCCTCTGGCGCAGGCCGCCCTCGCCCAGCCGAGCGGCATCACCACCAACGGGAGCGTGCTGTTTTTCGCGGACAGCGAGATCAGCTCGATCCGCGCCGCGGATCTCGACCCCCGCGGCCGCGTCTCGACCCTGGTCGGCCAAGATTTGTTCGATTTCGGCGACGTCGACGGCGTGGGCGACACAGTGCGCCTCCAGCATCCCCTTGGTGTGTTGTGGCTCGACGGTTTCCTCTACATCGCCGATACCTACAACAACAAGATCAAGATCCTCTACCCACAAACGCGCAGTGCGGTAACCTTCGCCGGGACCGGGCGAGCGGGGTTACGCGATGGCCCCGCCGACGAAGCCGAGTTCGACGAGCCCGCGGGCTTGTCGGCGGCGAACGCGAAGCTCTACGTGGCCGACACCAACAACCACGTGATCCGGGTCATCGACCTGGCCAGCCGCGAGGTGTCGACGCTCCGGTTGAGCGCAGCGCTTACACCGTCACCAGCTCCGCCGCCTCGCTGGCCGTGAAATACACGCAGTCCGGGTGGTGGAACACCAGCGCGCTGACACTGGCCTCCGGCTCCATCATCATGCCTTCGGTCAGGCGCACGCCGATTTCTTCGGGCCGCAGCAGCTTCCACAGGCCCTGCTGGTCGTC
>JACQDI010000026.1 GCA_016201195.1 Acidobacteriota bacterium
ATTTCTCAAACCACGGCGTGGTCAGCTCGTAGCGCAAGCCCAGGTTCAGGGTCAAGCGCGGGCTGATCTTCCAGTCGTCCAGGGCGTAGAACATGTAGTTGCGGAAGCGCATGTTTCCGATTAACAGCGTGGTCAGGTCTCCCGTGGCCGCATATCCCAGCAGGAAATCCGCCACACTGATGCGGGTGAAATTGCCGTCAAAAGTGAAATTTCCGTGCGATGAGCTTCCGCCGAAGATGTCGGAGCGGTTCCAGCGCAGGTCCGCTCCGAACTTGAAGTTGTGGCTGCCGCGGTTCCACGACAGATTGTCGAGATACTGGTGAACCTGGCTGATCTTGAAGTTGGGCATGGAGCCGGGCTCCCCCAAGCCGGTGTACCCAATCGAGCCGCTAAGCGTGAACTGGGGCATCCCGTACAGCCGGTCGTTGCCCGGAATCCCCTTGATGCCGTACCGATCGGCGAGATCCCGCAACAGTTCGTTGGTGAGTTCTCGCTTGTCCACCTTCTGCCGGTTGAATCCGTAGCGGAATTCATTGAGCAAATTGGGCCGGAGAATCCGCGTATAAGAGAAGGCCACGCTGCGGGAATCGTTGTCGTCGAAAGCCCGGTCGTTGTTTTGGCCCCCGCGCGCCGGCTCCGGGAAAACCGAATCTCGCAGGTTGTCGAACCGGAACAGGCTGAAGCGGCCGAACATCTTGTCGCTGGAGGAAAGATTGTGGTCGATCCGCGTGTCGATCTGGTCCCGCGTGGTGTTCCACGGCGGGTTGCGGATGAAGTTGTCCCGCGTCCCCGAGCCGGCGAAATTCGGCTGGGGCCACAGATCGAGCAGCTTCACCGCCGTCGGGTCGAAGCGGCTCCGGGGGATCTGGTTGCCCGGGAACGGCTGGCCGTTGGCCGGATCCCGGATGATGGCCAAGGCCGGAGAAAACAACCCGCCCCGCTCGGCCGCCGTCGGCACCGTCGCCAGGTCGGCCTGAGCCCGCCGCTCCCGCCGTCCCTCCCAGCTAAAGAAATAGAACGTCCGGTTGCGCCGGATCGGCCCGCCCACCGTCGCCCCAAACTGGTTCTGTCGCAGGATCTCCGGGTCGGCCTTCCCGTCCCCGTTGCGATCTACGTAATTGAACGAATCCCGCGCGTCGAAGATGTCGTTGCGGAGGTATTCGAACGCCGTACCGTGGATCTCGTTAGTGCCCGACTTGATGCTGACGTTCATCACCGCGCCCGAATTGCGGCCCTGCTCGGCTGAGTAGTTCGAGGTCTCCACCTTGAACTCGGCCACCGCGTCGAGCGACGGCACCACCACCTGCATCTTGCGGTCCTGCATGCCCATCACGTTGTTGTTGTTGTCGATGCCGTCGATGATGAAACTGTTCTGGTACATCGGCTGCCCGTGGGCGTTGAAGCCGCTCTCGCGGTCCCGGCTGCGCGTAGCCGGCGTGACCCCGGCCGTCAGCCAGGCCAGTTGCTGGAAGTTTCTGCCATTCAACGGCAGCTCCCGGATCTGCCGCTCCCCGACCACGTGGGAAAGCGAGGAGATTTCGGTCTCTAGCAGCGGGGCCTCGGCCACCACGGAGACCACCTCGGCGATCTGGCCCAATTGCAGCTCGAAATCGGCTCGCACGCGGTCCTGCGCGTGCAGGGCGATCCCCTGCCACACCGCTTTCTTGAACCCTGCCTTCTCGACCGTCACGTCGTAGGTCCCCACCCGCATCGGCCCCACGGTGTAGGTCCCCACGCCGCTGGTCTCCGCCCCCCAGTTCTCGTTGGTGTCCCGGTTCAAGGCGGTGACCTTGGCTCCGGGCACGGCGGCTCCGGTCGCGTCTGTGATCAGACCGGTGATCACCCCCATGTCCTGCTGGCCCCTCAATCCGGCGGCCAGCAGCAGCGCCAGGCAGCAGCATCTCGAGATCCTCATGGACCACCCCCTGCAACGTAAGTGTATAGTACCATCGTGGACGAAAGGAGAATCTGCCAGTGAAAAAACTGCCTCTATTGCTGCTGTTTCTGGTATTGCCCGCGTTAGCCGAGAAGAAGATCATCTACCCCCCCGAGTTCCGCCCCAACGCGCCCTTCAGCCCGGGGGTGCTGGTGAACGGAACCCTGTACGTGGCCGGGCAAACGGGGACCGACTTGAAAACCAACAAGCTGCCCGAGAACTTTCAGGATGAGGTCCGCACCTGCCTGGACCGGATCGGAATCATCCTGAAGGCAGCCGGAATGGACTTTTCCGATGCCGTCAACGTAACCGTCTACATCACCGACATCGGGTTGTTCCCGCAAATGAACGAGGTATACACGACCTATTTCAAAGCCAACCGCCCGGCCCGGGCCACGGTTCAAGTGGCCGGCCTGGTGGGGGGCGCCCGGTAAGGGGTGCGGCGGCTGCTCACCTTCCCCGGGGGCAGCCGTCTATTCGATTGTAGGCAAAGGGATTTGGAAGCAGCGCTGGCAGGAACATTGAGCGTGACCAGCAGGCCGGCCTCAGCCATCCACCACGACGTGGCCTTGATCCGGGCGGCCCAAGGCGGGGACCACGACGCCTTCGAGCAACTGGTCCGCCTCTACGGTCAGAGTGTGCTGCGGCTGGCGCTCAACCTGCTGCGTTCCGAAGAGGATGCCCGCGACGCCTACCAGGAAGCGTTCTTGAAGGCCTATCGCAACCTCGGCACGTTCCGGTTTGACTGCAGCTTCCACACCTGGCTGTACCGGATCGTGACCAATGTCTGCCTGGACCACTTGCGGAAACGCAGCGTCCGCAAGGAAGATCCGGCGGTGGTGGAGACCGCCGGCGGCGAGCGCGACATCTTTGACGCCGTCGAGGATTCCCGCACCGAGGCCGACCCGGAGCGCGACCTGCTGCGGCGGGAGCTGGGCAAGCGCATCGAGGACGCCCTGAACAAGCTGGGCCCCCGGGAGCGGCTGGTTTTCGAGCTGAAGCACTACCAGGGGCTGCGGCTGCGGGTGATCGGCGAAATGCTTTCCACCAGCGAAGAAACGGCGAAGAATTGCCTGTACCGCGCGACGCAAAAGCTTCGAGCGGCGTTGGCATAGCGGGCGCGGATTTGAGGATTTGAGAATTTGAGGATTTGAGAAATGAAGAATTGGCACATCGGCGTGAGTGTGGGGCTTGGGAGTTCCTCAAATTCTCAATTCCTCAAATCCTCAAATCGCACGCAGTGCGTACGGGGTGCTTATGAAGTGTGAACAGGTCAAGACGCAAATCAGTTGGTACCTTTACAACGAGCTGGACGAGCCGGAGCGGTCAGACCTCGAGGAGCATGTCGAATCCTGCCAGGCCTGCGCGGCCGAACTGGAGCGGGAGCGGGCGTTCCTGACCAGGCTCAATGCGCGGCCGGCGCTCGAGCCCTCGACCGCCCTCACCGCCGAGTGCCGCCACGACCTGATGCGGTCGATCTATCGCGCCGAGCGGCTGCGCGAGCAGAGCGCGGCGGAGCCTCCTAACCCGGTCACCGCCCTGCGCGAGGCTTGGTTCTCGATGCGTCTGTGGTGGCAGCCGTTGGCAGCCACCTGCTTGCTGGCCCTCGGCTTCTTCGGCGGGCAGTGGATCCGAACCGGCCAGGTCCCCGCCGCGCGCTCCATTAATCCCAACGACGCCATGATCGCCAACATC
>JACQDI010000374.1 GCA_016201195.1 Acidobacteriota bacterium
CCTCAAGCGCCACCCGGAGTTCGTGTGGCAGAAGGGGTACCTGCGGGATTTGAATTCCCATCCGTGGACGACATTCTCAGCGGCGCGGTAGTGGCGGGTCAGGTTGGCCGAATAGACATAAATTAAGAGAGGAAGCTGGACCGATAGATCGCGTCAGTTTCCGAAAAGGGGACTTATCGCGATCTATGTCCGCGAACGCGTATCTGGGGATCTTGAACTTCAGCCACTTCTCCGGTTTGCCGACTACGCGGCCAGGTGCAGAGCTTTAGACCGACGTGGTTCACTTCCTCCAGCCGGACTTCTTGGGCGCGGTCCCATCAACCAGCTCGGAAATCTATTCACGCTTGCCGTTGAACTCGAGGTCATCGAGCTCCCGTCATTCATTGTGATCATCGTCCTGGTAGCTACGGTCCTTGCGTCCAGGCAGCTCCACGTGACCATCTTGGTGATAGGCTCGTGATTATTCGAAGGAGGATGTTTTCGGACTGAAACGAAATCCGACGGGCGAAAGCTTCGGGGCGGGGCCGTTGCGAACAGCAGCGCCGGGAGCCGCAGCATTTAACTCAGGCCCGTGGTGACTGCTTTCGTTTTGCCCGACTACTGCTGCTTTTGGTGGAGCGGTTGGGGTTCCGGATGACGATCGCTTGAAGTCCCTCGCCTTTCGTCTTGGCGCGTCGTTTCTTACCGGCGAAATACGATGCGTGAAGGACGTCCTCCACGGTCGCCGACCAGGCACGGGCCAACGCCTCGATGACGGCGGCCAGCAGTGATCCGGAAAGCGGTGCCTCGGGGACGGATTTCCTGAATTCTTCAAATGCGGGCATGGTCGGCCAGCCTGGTAGGAGCTGATAGCTATCGAAACGCGTTGCAAGCGATTTAGAAGTGGGCCCGTACCGAACGCGTGTGTCGCCTACGAGCACTGCTTGCTCGTCCCGCAAAGCGCTAATGTCCGCGAAGCTCTTGGTCCCGACGGAACCGAAGGCTATTGGAAGCTTTCCCGTGTTTCCGCCGCAGCCCCTGACGATTGCCGCGCACCCGAGCCACTCTAAACGAGACCGCTTCGGTTTGCCAAGGAGCTCCCTGCCAAGGAGCTCCGCCTGTTCCGACGCCCAGCGCGCTAATTCTTCCCCGGGGACTGTGATTTCTGCTTCGTCTCGTCTGGCCTGAGCGGCAATGCCCGCCGCGCCCGCTGGGAGCAGTTGATGGCCGAGTATAAGGGCAAGATCGACGTGGCCGCGGGCCAGAAATTCCTGGCCGATCACTACGACACCTTCACCCGCAGCCAGGATCCCAGCCATCGCACCCTGTGCCGGCACGTGGATCTGTCGAAGGAAGGGCTGCCCTCAAAGCTGCCAAGGCCGCAAAGAACAACCCGAGGAGTTTTCTTTGCGTTCTTTGCGCCTGGCGTGAGATGGACTATTCCCGGACAGCCACCGGACGGCGCACCAGGGCGAGGAGGAGGATTACCGACAGGACGGGGGCGAGCGACGCTCCCAGGAAGACCAGGGTGAAGGAGTTGGTGAGGTCGGTGACGCGTCCGATGGTGTAGGTGGAGACGATGGTGCCGATGCCGGCTCCGGTGCCGGAGAGGCCGCTGACGGAAGCCACGGCGCGGTTGGGAAACAGATCCGAGGGCAACACGAGGTAGATGGTGGCGCAGGCCGCGTAGCAGAACATGGCCAGCCCGAAGCAGGCGATCAGGGCGGCGAAGTTATCGAGCATGGTGACCACGCCCATGGCCAGCATGCCCGGAGCGCAGAGGAGGAAGGTCAGCTTGCGGGCCTGCATCACCGGCCGGCCGCGCCGGATGAACCAGCTTGACAGCCCGCCTCCGAAAAAGTTGCCCAGGTCGGCGGCCAGGAACGGCAGCCAGAAGCCGGTCAGCGTGTCTTCCAGCCGGAATCCTTTATTCACCAGGTAAATGGCAAACCAGTCGGACATGAGGAACCAGTAGGGATCGAGGAGCGCGCGCACCATCACGATGCCCCAGGTTTGAGGCACGGTGAGCAGGCGGGTCCAGTCGTGCCAGGTCGGGCGGCGGCCGTTTTGCGGTCGGCTCTGGCCCTGTTCGATGAGCCGGCGCTCCTCGGCCGAGAGGCGCGGGTGCTGGGCGGGAGACTGATAAAGGCGATGCCAGGCGAGCAGCCAGATCCATCCCAGCAGGCCGGTGAGGAGGAAGACCGGGCGCCAGCTTCCGAAGTGATGATGGAGCCATACTACTAATGCCGGAGCCACGGCAGCGCCGATGGCTGAGCCGCTGTCGAACATAGCCACCGCCCAGCCGCGCTCGCGGTCGGGGAACCATTCGCCCACCGCTTTGGCGGCGCCCGGCCAGTTGGCGGCCTCCCAACAGCCGAGCAGAAAACGAAAAAACCGGAATCCCCACAAGCCGTTGGCGAGCGAGGTAAGCATGGCGGCGGCCGAATACCAGGAGACGGTGAGCAACATGCCGCGGCGGGTGCCGAGCCAATCGAGCAGGCGGCCGGAGACGGTCTGCATGACGGCGTAGGCGATGCGGAAGGCGATGACCAGGGTGGCGAAGTCGGTATTAGTCCAATGGTACTGCTCTTTGAGAAAGGGGGCGAGGACGTTGAGGGTCTGGCGATCGATGTAGTTGATGACGGTGGAGGCGAACAGGAGGCCACCGATCCACCAGCGGAGATGGGAGATTGGGTTGGGGGACACCCGGACAGTATACAGGTGTCAGAAGCCGGCCGGGGGGAGTGCCCTGCGGCATTAGAAACTGGGGCTGGGGGTGGCCTCCTTGCCGCCACCGAGGGACAGGCCGGCCACGGCTGCGGCGGCTGCGGCCCCGACGGCGATCAACAGGGCAATGCTGGCGGCATGGCTCAGGCTGCCGATGGTCCAACCGCCGGAGGCAGCGGCAGCGGCGCGCTTCTTCTTACCCTTTTCGGGTTCCGGGGGCTGGTCCTGTTCCTGTCCCTGGGAGGCGACGGATCCTTCGGGAACCAGCACCGGTAGCGCGCCGGTGGAGGCGATCAGGAGGTTGCCGCGATGGGCGGCGACGACCAGGCGGCCGTTTCGCTGGGCCACAGCGAACCAGGCGTGGGCAGGATTCTCAGGCCGGACGGTGAAGCCCGCTACCTCGACCGGCAAGCGGCTGGAGACCACGGCGCCGCGCGCCAGCAGCACGCGGTCGCTGGCCAGCCGGGCTTCGGAATCGAAGCGGACTTCCAGGCGGCCCCAGGAGGGGGAACTGATAACAGCGAGGGCCGCCGGCTGGGTGGTGATGGAGTCGCCGCTGCGGACGGTGCCGCCGTCGGGCAGGGTCATCGCGTTGGCCAGCACGACGCCGCTGGGGCGCAGGGTGCCGACAAAGGCCGAGTCGGCAGCCCACAGGGTGGATGAGAACAACACCAGGATGGACGTCAGCACGGCCAGGGGGCGCATCCGAAGCTCCTCGCTGTTTGCTATCGGAGCTTCGCCGGCGGGCCTTTAGCCATTGGGAAACTGCGCACGGTGGGGCGGGGAGCCGCGGCCGGCGCCCTGGCCGGCTCACAAACACAACAATAAGAGTTTTCGGTGGGATTGACGATGAAATCATGGACGATTGACGATTGCCTCGATTTTCGCGCTGGCGGGGGTGGTGGCGCCCTGCTTGTTTCTGGCTCTAAACCGGGGAGGAATGCAGGTGGGGGACCAGGGGCTGGCGTTGGCCTGGGTCTTTCTGGCGCTTGCGCTTTGGGGGGCGATGCAACTCCGCTCCGGAATCGGGATCCGGATTCCCAAGTTTGCCGGCTTCGTGGTGTTGTGGCCCCTGGCGCAACTGGCGCCTTGGCCGGTGCGGGCGTTGGAACAGGCCGAGTTTGCGGCCGCCGGGATCTTAGCAAAACCTAGTATCAGTATTTACCCATATGCTACGCTGCGGGCGATCCTGGTGCTGGCCGGGGCGGTGGCCGTATTTCTGCTGACGCGGGAGGTGTGCCGGCGCGGGGCGCTGGAGTGGATGGCGGCGGCCGTCGTGGGGCTGGCTCTGGCGGAGGCGTTGCCGGCGTGGCGGCAGTACCTGACCATGGAGCGCCAGGCTGACGCGTTCGACTACATGCGGGGCACCTTCGGGAACCGCAACCTGCTGGCGGCGTGGCTAGAGGGTTGCTACGGCGTGTGCCTGGCGGTGGCCGCCGGGCGGCGAATACAGCCGGCGGCCGCTCTACTGGCCGGGTTCACCGCGTTGGCCTCGGGGATGACGGTGGTTTGTTCGTTTTCGCGGATGGGGATAGCCGTGCTGGCGGTGGAGACCTTGCTGCTCGCCGCCGTGCAGCGGGGAAACGGGGGGCGCGGTCTGCTGGGGCTGCTGGCGGTGGCCGCTGGTCTTTCGGTCGCCGCGGCGGAGCTTCCAGGATGGGAACAGCGGTACACGGGAACGGTTCTGGCCGCCGAGAAACAAGGGAGGCTGGCGATGTGGTCCGACGCGGTCTCGGCGGTGGGGCGGTACCCGCTGCTAGGCGCCGGGGCGGGCGCGTTTCCCTTCGCGTTCCGTCGCTCGTATCCGTACCTGACCGGCTACGCGATCGACCATCCCCATAACGAATACCTGGAAACGGCAGTCGAGTGGGGGATCCCGGCCGCCGTAGCGTTGATCGCCGGAGTGGTGGCCGGGCTGCTGGCGTGCGTGCCGGGGATCCGGCGGGCGCCGGTGCCGCGCCGCGACATCGGGTGGGGGTGCCTGGTCGGGGCAGCGGCTCTGTTGGCGCACGCGGCGGTGGATTTTCCGCTGGGTATTCCGGCGATCCTGGCGCTTTTCTCGATGCTGTGGGGGATGGCGGCGGCCGCGGGCGAGAGAGGCGGGGAAGCGCGTCCCGGCCGGTCTAGAACCGCGATGATGGTGGCCGCGGCGCTGGTGCTGGGCTGGGGCGCCCTCTGCCATGTCCCCGAGCGGTGGAACGCGGACCTTTACTGCCGGGCGGGGCGGCAGGCGTTCGAGCAAGGCAATATCGAGGAGGCGGAAGCGGGCTTTCGCCGGGCGTTGGTGGCCAATCCCTACGCGGCTGAGGCCTGGAACGAGATGGCGCTGCTGGCTGAGGCGCGGGGAGACCGGGAGGGGGCGCTTCGCTTCAGCGGGATTTCTCAGAAGCTAGAGCCGCACACGCGCCGGGGCGAGTGGGTGGCAGCGAACCTGCGGCTGCGGCTGGGGGATCGGGAGGAAGCCGTGCGGTTGTTTGGGGCGTTGGTGGTCCACAGCCCGGAGTGGCGGCGGGCTGCTTGGGAGGTCTGCCGGAAGGGAGGCGTCCAAGTGCAGATCGTGGAGGACGATCTTGAGGACTACTTGATGTATTTGGTGGAACAGAAACTATGGCGGGAGGCTGTGGATGTTTGCATTCGGCGTGGACAAGCCGGAGGCTTACCCTACGAGGCCCTCTACAAAGCGGGGGAGTGGGGGGAAATTTTGCGGCTGTGGGAGGGAGCGGGTTCGGGGAAACGCGGGTTTGCGAATGGGGATCTGGCCGAGCCGTTGCGCGGCTGGGGGCTCGACTGGGTGATCCGGCCGGTCGAGGGGGTGGAGGTGGAGCGGCGCTGGGACGGAAATGGGTTCCGGCTCGACATCGAGTTCCGGCGGCCGCAAAACATCGCCTACGCGGGGGTGACCCACGACTTCGCGGTGACGCCGGGACAGGAGTACACGTTGCGGTTCGAGGCCCGGGCTTGGGAGATCGGCTCGGGCTCGGGGGTACGGGTGGAAGTGATCGCTCCCGGGCGATGCATCGCGGTATCTGAACCATTTCTGCGGACGACCGGGTGGCAAGCGGTGGAGTTGCGTTTCCGACCCGGGGCCGGGGAGCGGATCCTGCGGATGCGGGTGCTGCGGCCGGTCAGCTCGCGTTTCGACAACCGGATCAGCGGGCGCTTCTCGCTGCGGCGAGTGAGGCTCGCTGGGCCGGAGTAGCGTCGAGGGCCCAATCGCGAATGTCGAGAACGCGCCGGGCGATCCGGGCGATATCGTTCTCGCTCATTTGCGGATAGAGGGGCAGGCTGAGCACGCCGCGCGAGAGGCGCTCGGTTACTTCGAGGGGATCCTCGGCGGGGCGGTAGTAAGGCCGGTACAGTTGCTGGCGGTGCCAGCAGGCTGCGGCAGTGGTCGAGGAAACGGTCCACGGGTGGAACCACGGGCCGGGCGATGGGAAGCCGGGTGGGGTAGAGCGGCGCGCCGCCGAAGATGGCAGGGGGAGAGGCGCTCATAGCTGGGCCCGGTAGGCCGGGAAGAAGCTTGCGGCCGGGACGGGCAGTCCCTCACAAAGCGACCCGTAGGTCCGGGCGTCCAGGACCCGCCGGCTGGCATAGAAGACATGATGGCGGCTCGAGAACGCCGCCTTGAACGCGAACAGGGAATCCTGCCGGCCGCCGCGCCCGCCGCCGAGGTGAAAGACCCGGTTGCGGCGCGCCTTGGCCCATCGCCGCACATCGTCCAGCAGCACCTTGGACGGAGCGAGGCGCAGGTATTGCTGATTATTTACCGAAAAGTGGTTCTGCACGATGCCGCTGTACTCGGTGAAGATGCCGGCGGCGGCGATGTCGCGGCCGCAGCGCGTCAGAAAAAGAAAGGCAGAGGAGCCGAGGGCGCGCTTCAAACGACGAAAATAATCCACCGAGAAGAAGTAAGACGGCGCGGCGTGGTTGCGGAGCATGGTCGCCTGGTAGAAGCCCGCGAAATCTTCGAGCCGGCGCCAGGTGTCATCGATCTCGGTGGCCAGGCCCAGGCGGCGGCCGTGGTGGATACGATTGCGCAGGCCGGGTTGGTAGTCGTGCCAGATGGCGGCCTCGTCGAGAGTGAGGTCGATAGACACCGTCGACCCGCAGGCATTGGCGTCGCCGGCCCAGCAGTGGTTTTCGAGCAGAGGATGCAGCCGCGTGAAGGCGCTGACGGCTTGTTGGGAGCGCCAAAGCTCGCGGATCTCACGCCGGGCGCGGTTGAGAAATAAGTCATCGTAGGACCGGCAGCCGAAGGCAAGCGGGCCGGAGTAGCCGTAGACGGAGGTGATGTCGCGCAGGCTGCCGAGGGGCCGCAGCAGGTAGGGCCACGCGAGGAAACGCTCGCGGCTGCCGTAGACGGCGAGGAAGCCCTCGCCTTCGCCCGATTCTTCGGAGAAGCGGTGGTAGGCCGCGGTGTGGTAGAAGTCATGCGCCACCGGCTCGAGCCAGAGGCTCCATTCCAGCTCGGCGGAGGCGGGGACCAGGTGCAGGGCTGCGGGCATATATCAGAGGCTCCCAGCGGTGAATACTTGGGCGGCGCATTCCAGACGGCGGCTTACGGCGAGCTTGTTCCACCCGGGCCGCGAGTCGGCGGCCCGGCGGGCTCGCCAGACACGCTGCCGGCGCTCCTCAAAGCCGAGGCGCGCGTACCAACCTTCGGCGGGATGAGCGCCGGAAAACACGTCCAGGGCGATTCGCCGGGCGGGATGACGGGCCAGGTATCGACGGCAGGCAGTGGTGAGCAATTGTCTCCCCAGGCCGCGGCCGCGGAACCGCGGGGCGACGTACAGATGATTCAGAAACGCCTGGCCGTCGAGCAGGCGGAACGCGGCTACGGCGGCAGCCGCCCCGCTGCGCTGCCGGGCGAGATAAAACTCGTGGGCTTCGGCGGCCCGAGCGCCGCCGAGGATGGATTCGACGCGCGAGCAGATGTCCGGCGAATCCCAGATGGTGAACCGGCGGAGATGTGGTGGCAGCGAGGCGCGCACCAGGCGGGCGATCTCGGCGCCCTGGCCGGGGTGAGCGCGGGAGATGATCCACCGGTCCTTCATGCGCCCTGCCTTTCGACGTCCAGATCCAGGCGGGAGGAGGCGGGATCCTCCCGCGCTCCATCCCCAGTCAGGATTTTCCAAAACGTGCGGAACAGGATGCGCGCGTCGAGCCCGAACGAGGAATGATCGACATACCATACATCCAGCTCCAGACGCCGCTGCCAGTCGAGATCGTTGCGGCCCTGGATCTGCGCCCAGCCGGTGAGGCCGGGGCGCAGCAGGTGACGCCGGCTCTCCTCAGGCGTGTAGGAAGCAAGGTAACGCTCGAGC
>JACQDI010000375.1 GCA_016201195.1 Acidobacteriota bacterium
CGTGCTGTGCCTGCCGCTGTGCGCCGCCGATCCACACATGACCGCCGAGGAACGCGCGAAGGTCGTCAACTGGCTGGAAGAATCGCGCAAGGAATTCCTCGCCGCCATCGACGGTGTGAGCGAGGAGCAGTGGAAGTGGAAGCCGGCGCCGGAACGCTGGTCGGTCGCGGAGACGGCGGAGCACATCGTGCTTGCTGAAGCTGCGCTGTTCGGCAACGTGCAGAGGGCGATCTCTTCGCCCGCAAACCCTGCGTGGGAGGAGAAGACCAAAGGCAAAACCGAGTTCATTGAGCGCGTGATGGCGCCACGTCTCGGCAAAGCGCAGGCTCCGGAGCCTCTCGTACCGAAGGGCGGCATGACGCCGGCTCAGGTCAAACAAAGATTTGAAAAGCAGCGCGCGGATATCGTGAAGTTCGCCGCCGAGACGGAGCTTGCCTTGAAACAATATACCGCCGACCATCCGTTTCCGGTGTTCGGCACACTGAACGCGTACCAATGGCTCATCTACGCGCCGCTTCACACCATGCGCCACGACAAGCAGATCGCGGAAGTGAAGGCCACGGCCGGGTATCCCAAGTAACGGGGTTCCGTTTGCCCATCCGGTTCAATGGAGTAAGAAGCTGAAGGGCGGGGATGCGGTTTACGGCTCGTCGTAGCGGCCCAGGCGGCGCACCCAGATATTCCGGTAGCGGACCTTGTCGCCGTGGTCCTGCAAACCGAGGGGTTCTTCGGGTCCGTGCGGGGCGTAGGTGCCGACCTGGCGGTGGACCATGCGGCCGATGATCTCCTGGTGATGATGCAGCAGGACGCCGTTGTGAAACACGGTGGCGTAGGCCGGCTTGAGCAGCTTATCCCCTTCGAACTTGGGCGCTTCGAAGACGATGTCGTAGGTTTGCCACTCGCCGGGCTTGCGGGAAGCGTTGACTAACGGGGGCCATTGGCCGTAGATGGCGCCGGCCTGGCCGTCGGCGTAGGTGGGGTTATTCCAGGAATCCATCACCTGGATCTCGTACACGCTCATGATCAGGAAGCCGCTGTTGCCGCGGGTCTGGCCGGCGCCGTGAATCTCGGCGGGAGCGGCCCACTCGACGTGATACTGGGCGTCGCCGAATTTCTCCTTGGAGACCAGGTCGCCGGTGCCGCCCACCACTTCCATGTAGCCGTTCTCGACCTTCCAGGCTCCGGAGGTCACCTTGCCGAGGTTCTCGCGCTTGCCGTGGTTCACCCAGTGGGAGAGGTCCTTGCCATCGAACAGGACGATGGCGTCGGAAGGAGGCTGGCCGGGCTGCGCACCCGGAGTGACCATTCGGGGGCGGCGGCGTTCGCTGTCGTGCACGCGCCATTTTTGGTTGGGGAGGAAAGGCGTATCGTCGTAGCCGGTGACGGAGCCGTCCTTGTTCGGCTTGGCTTTGGGGGCCTGGGCGTGGAGGGCCAGCACCGCAACCGTGACTATGCCGATCGCGGACACGAGCGCGAGGAATCGTCGAGATGACATGGCCAGCTTCCTTTCGCTCCCGTAGATTACCAGAAACAAACCGCCGAATGCAGGTGGCCGACGCGCAATGGCGTGGTTCGCCGCCAACGTGCGGTCGATATCAGAGACTACGCACGGCGCGGATTTGGGGGACTTCCAGGAAGCGGGGGCCGCTCGAAGGGTTTTCTACTGCCCAGACGAGCGCGGAGATCATCTGGGCGAGGGTGACGAGGCCGAGGCGGAGTGCGGTCTCGCGGGTGAAGGGAAGAATCTCGAAGAGGCGGTAGAACGGAAGCAGCAAATAGGGCCAGCGGTGGTGGGGGCCGAGGACGTACCAGGGACGGAGGATGGTGCAGTTGAGGCCAGCGGCGGTGATGAGGGATTCGCACTCGGTGCGGATCTGGATGTAGGCTCGCATCACCGGGGCGGGGTGGGCGACGCTCACGTAAATGAAATGGGAAACACGGGCGGCGCTGGCGGCGGTGACGGCGGCGCGAACGGAGGCGAGGTCGACAGCGCGGAACTGGTCCGCCTTCCAAGGGGCGGGTTTGGAGACGCCGATGAGGTGGAGGAAGGTATCAGCCGCGGCGGCGTACGGTTCGAGAGGATTGCCGGGGACAATCTCGCAGCGGGGAGGAAGCTTCGACTCCGAGCCGGGGCGGACCAGGGCGCGGACGTGGTGGCCGCGTTCGAGGAGCCGGGGGATCAGAGCGCGGCCGAGGTAGCCGGTGCCGCCGGTGAGGAAGACAGTCATCGACTGGCAGCCTCGCGGGGTAGACGCGTCATGAAGACTTGCGTCCCCGCTTCTTGCCGGTTGGGACCAGGGTGCGGTCGATGGCGGACTGGGCGACGGGCCCCATGACGCGATAACCGTCGGCGTTGGGGTGCAAGCCGTCA
>JACQDI010000376.1 GCA_016201195.1 Acidobacteriota bacterium
AGTCCAGGCAGGTCTGGGCGTCGAGAGCCCGCAGGCATTCGTGCAGGTTCTCGCCGGCTTCGAGCGTGGGAACAATGACCGTAGCTTGGGGTGATGCCAAACTAGGATATTATCACCCTATTAACCATGGCCGGCCCGCTCCGCATCGGCGTGAACGCCCTGTTCCTCATCCCCGGCGGCGTGGGAGGCACGGAGATCTACCTGCGCAACCTGCTGGCCAGCCTGGCCGAGATCGACGCGGTCAACCAGTACTTCGTTTTCCTGAACGCCGAGACCGAGGCGGCGCTGGCGCCGGCGGCAGCCAACTTTCACGCAGTTCCCTGCCCGGTGCGCGCCGTCAACCGGCCAGCCCGCCTGTTGTGGGAGCAGTTCTGCCTGCCGGTGCAAGCGGCTGCGCGCACGCTCGATGTGCTGTTTTCGCCCGGCTTCACCTCGCCGCTCGCGACCTTCGGCTGCCGGAAGGTCACCGTAATCCACGACCTCCAGCACGTTCGGCAGCCGGAGAACTTCGCTCGGCTGGAGCTGGCCGCCTGGCGCGCTACGGTCTGGATCTCGGCTCACTTTTCCCGGGAGATCATCACCGTCTCCGAGAACTCGCGGCGCGACATCGTGGACGTGTACGGTCTGCCGCCGGAGCGCGTGCACACGATCGGGCACGGCGTGGAGCGGGCGTTCTATGAGCCTTCGCCGCTGGGCCGGCGCATGGCGGAGCCATACCTACTATCGGTTTCCACGATCCACCCGCACAAGAACTGGGACCGGTGGCTGGAGGCCTACCGGCGCCTGGCGGCGGAAGGATTTCCGCACCACCTGGTGATTGCCGGCCTCAAGGGCAATTACTCGCTGGACCTGGAGCGCTTGATCGAGGCCAAGGGCCTGCAGGACCGCGTGCACCCGATCGGCTGGGTGACGCGGGAGGAGCTGGTGGCGTGGTTTCAATTTGCCCGCGCGCTGGTGTTCCCCTCGACCTTCGAGGGTTTCGGCATGCCGGTGCTGGAGGCGATGGCCGCAGGCGTGCCCGTGGCCTGCTCTGACATTCCACCGCTCCACGAGGCGGCCGGCCCGGCCGCGCAGTTCTTCGACCCGTACTCGGTGGATTCGATCGCCGCCGCGGTCCGGCGCCTGCTCACCGACGTGGAGTTGCGCCGGCGGCTGGTGGCGCTGGGGAGGGAGAACGCTGGCAACTTCACGTGGACCCGGGCTGCCGAGCAGACGCTCTCGGTTCTGCGCAGCGCGGCTCGGTGAACTCAGGGTTGAAGAGAGATTTCACGCCAAGACGCCAACGGCGCAAAGGCCGCAAAGAAAACTTTGGCGTGAAGTGAGTTTCAGAGACGCGGCACCGGGGGCTTGACGGGCTCCCATGGCAGCGCAGGGCGACCGGTAGGTCGACAATCTGCCGGGTGTCGAGGTTACCGCCGCGAACCGGCGCCTGGGATTGTAGCAGCACGGCGGTGGCGCTGACCTCAACCGTGGCCTGCGCTTCGCCCAACCCGAGCCGGGCGGCGACGGCAGCTATCTGCCCGACCTGGACCGGGGAGCCCTTGGTGAACCGCGCGTTCGGCACGGCCGCCCCGGATGGGTCGGTGACCACGCCATCCACCGTACCCCGGCTGGTCTGCACCCCTCGTGAACAGCGCAGCGCAAAACTCCGCTTGACACGGGGCTGGCGGGTGATCACATAATAGTTTGGTTTTCCTGGGTGAGTCGAGACCAAGACTCCGGTTAGCTCTGCTTAAGGGGGGATTCGGATCATGCCTCGCAGCTTCCGCACTACGCTGGTGATTCTTTGCCTGGCCGTGTTGTTCGCCGCGATTGCGCCGGCGCAGGACACGCGAGCCAGAGTCCAAGGACTGGTCACCGACCCGTCCAGCGCCGTCATTGCCGCCGCGACGATCACACTACGGAACGAAAACACGGGCGTGCAGGCCCAGCAGCAAAGCAATCTGGCGGGCCAGTACCTGTTCGACTTTGTTCTGCCGGGCAACTACACGGTCACCGTGGAGATGGCCGGCTTCAAGCAGTTCGTGCAGCGCAATGTGCTGGTGCAGGCCCGCGGCGACGTTACGGTGAACGCCACGCTTGACGTCGGCAATACGCGCGAAACGGTCACCGTCGAGGCGTCGCCGGTGGCGGTGCAGTTCAACACCACCACGATGGCTCTGACGCTCGACAACAAAATGGCGAACACGCTGCCCATCATTCACCGCAATCCGTTCCTGCTGGTGTCGCTGAATCCCGCTACCGTGATCCGCTCCACCAACGAGCAGAGCCCGTTCCACCACTGGGCGGCCTCGCAATTCGACGTCGGCGGTAACACCAACACGAAGAACGACATTATTCTCGACGGCTCTCCCTCCATGACGACGCAGAAGTCCAGCTACACGCCCCCCATGGATGCGGTGCAGGAAGTGAACCTGCAACAGAACGCGGTGGATGCCGAGTTCGGCCACTCGGCCGGCGGCGTGCTGAGCGTGCAGATGAAATCAGGCACCAACGAGTATCACGGTACGGCCTACTACCTGGGCCGCAACCCGGCCCTCAATGCGCTGGCTGATCGCATCACGCGCGGCAAGAACCTGACCCGGCAGAAC
>JACQDI010000377.1 GCA_016201195.1 Acidobacteriota bacterium
GGAAGAGGACGAGGAAACTGCCGGGGACGACGACCAGGGGGAAGCGTAGCGCCGGCCTGCGGGGCCGGATGGCGCAAGCCCGCTGACCAGATCACCGACCGCGCCCACCGCTACCGCGCCCAGCAGTGCATCCCGCCCGACCCGCGCGAGTGCGAGGAGTGCGGCTCGACTCGCTTTCTGACCGTCGACCACCGCGACGGCGACGAGCAGAACGACGCGCCCGGCAATTTGCGGTGGCTATGCAAGTCGTGTAACACCCACCCGGCTGGGGCTTGCGATGGCGCGGGCCGGTCAGGGCCGGCGCACCCGCCAGTACAATCCGCCGGCGACCGGGGCGGCCAGCCTGGGCGAGTACGTCTCTGCTCTGCGGATCCTCAAAGGCGACCTGGAGGGCGACTTCGAGAAAGCGCGTGCGACGATCCACAACACGCCCGCGTCGAGGCGGTCGGAATTCGCCAAGGAAATCTGGAGAAGGCGCACACGCGGCGGCTCCGGCTTGGAGCTGGTGCGGATGCTGACGGGAGGATGACGGGCCGTCCTGCGGAACCGGGCTATCGTCGGTCGGATGATCCAGGGACGGCAACGCGGGCGTGGTCTGTGATGTGTACAGGATCGATTGGCTTCAAAAGCTTGACGTCATCCGTGCCCTGTTCTGGGGCGACCCAACTGAATACCCTCTTCGTTGTCAAAGTGCCCATCCACCACTCGGCCTTGACGTAGTACTCACGACCCGACTCCACCTTGACCTTGACGTGATACTCCGTGCGCTTGTCGGAGATGAAGTGTTCGCCGGGAGCAATCTTGGCAGCGAAGAACCGTCCGTATGGCAACCTGGCGAGTGGTTGGCCGTCGCAGAGGACCGTGAGCTCATGACCCCTGACGCTGTGGCTTCCTGTGGGCCGGTAGACGTAGACAGTGGCAGGTGCTTGCTGCGGCGCTTGCGCGCTACCAACAATCAGCCCCAAAAGCAGCGGGACAGTTAGGCGCATGACCTTCAAAGGATACCACCGCTGCAAGCGCCAGAGTAGGCTGAAAACCATACCGAAACCCGCGCGCGAAAACCGCCAATCCGTGTCGAAAACCGTGCGAAGAGTGGAAAAACTGTACGGAATTCGGTATGTTTTGGTTCAGGGGGGAAATCCTCTTATGCGGACTGATTTGTTTTACACGACCGGGCAAGCCGCTCGGGAACTGGACACGTCCCCGGCGGCACTCCGTTCCCTGTGCTCCTCGGGAGCGATCGACCACAAGACCACGGAGGGCGGCCAGTACCGGATTTCAAAGGCCGTTTTGGAGCAATTGAAACGAGATGGCTTGCCATCCGTCCCGCGTCCGCTGCCCGATGAAGGCGGCTCGCGTCCACCAAAGAAGAACGCCGGCCGAGAACAACAGCTCGCCCCGCCATCCAACGCCGTTGCCGAGTCCGCCGACGCAGCCATGATGAGCGGCCACCACCTACAGGTCGCACGGAATCAGGTTGAGCTGCTCCGGGCGAAAAAGGAAGCCACCGAGAGGAACGCCAACGCCAGCGAATGGCCGAGGCAGCCGCCGAACGGGAGCGACGAGAGCAGGCCGAGGCCGCACGGCAGCGCCAGGAGTGGGCCGACCGATGGCTCGATTACGCTCTGCGCTCCATGTCCTGGGATGCCCCGCAGGAGACCAGGCTGGACGTGCGCCGGGCTGTGGAAGAAACCCTCGCGACGCTCTCCCCACCTCAGCCCAGTGATTCACCTCCCGTCCCGACGACGCCATCGAGAAAGCGCTCGCGCCTTGGAGGCGCAGCAAGGAAGTCGAAAAGGCCATCGAGGCAGCGCTACCATTCGACCTGAAGTACAGATCGGAGTGCGCCGCACTGAAGCACCGCGCGATCCAGGCGGCCCGCCGCGAGATCGGTGATGCCGCCACTTACGCGGAGATGGAGTCTGCGGCCCGTGAGGCCATGCAGCCGATCATTCGAGGATTCGAGCATGAGCAGGCGTGCAAGGAAGCGCTCTCCTCGGTGGCGCTCAAACTCCACGGCGAGACCACCGAGGAGTGCGAGGAGGCCACGGCGGCGGCCGAGACAGCTCTTGAATCCCTGCCCGTTGGGGCAAGCCGCCGTGAGATGGAGCGCGAGAGAGACGGGGTGCTGGCACCGATCCAGGCCCGCATTGACACACGCCGCCAGCGGGAGCAAGACCAGGCCAGGCGCCAAGACGTATTGAGCGAGATCTCCTGGAAGCTACCCTGGGGCTTGCCTGAGGACGAGAAGCAGGAAGCGCTAGAAGCCGCCCGGAAGGCGATTGCCAAGCTGCCCGAGGGCACGGCCCGATCAGAGCTTGAACGGGTGCGGGACAAGGCGATTCAGCCCTTCCTCGACGACCATGCCCGGCGGGAGAAGAAGGCGCGATTGATTGAACCCGGCTTGCGGGAGATCTACCCGTACCTGCTGAAGCTGGAGCGGGGATGGGAATTCGATAAAAGCGCCTGGACGCTGGACGATGAACTGAAACCGACCATTCGCGAGGCGCTTGAGGAGGAGCTGGAGGGCGACGAATCGGCCGAGCAGGTCGCCGGCCTGGTCCGGCGGCTGGTGCGGGAGGAGCTGCGCCTTTAGCAACCCAGCTTCCGGGGCAGCCTGGACAGGGTTCTTCACTTTATAAGCTTGAGTCTCCGCAAATCGTTATCCATCCACCCAATGTCGGCAAGCAGCGATTGAAGAAGCTTCGCCCCATAGGTTTTCCTGGGGTGGTAGTGGATGACAATTCGCCTCCTGCCGGAGCCTTCATGCTTGATAAAAGCGAGCGTGGCGCCTTTGCTGGAGGGGTCCTTCTCCCACCCGTCGTGTTGGAGCGCTCGGATGAGATCGTCGGCTGTGAGGTTCTTTAGCTGATTCCAGACATTTGGAGAGAAGGCCATTTGATCGTGACGCTGTGCAGGAAAGCGCCTTCTGGAACCACGGCGGGTTGTAGTTCGTGTATGCTGAGGTCGGGTCCTACGGGCAGGGGTTCTTGGTGCCGCGCCAGGGAGTCCAGGTACACGGCAACGGCCTGGTGGGCATTCTGAGCGGCCTCCGCTTCTGTCCTCCCGTCCACATGGAGCCCCTTCAGTGCGGGGGCGTAGGCGTGGAAGCGGTCGCCATCCGGCTCGACAACAATCGAGACGCGAAGCAGTAAAGCCGGCTTTCGCCCAAACAGATTCAGCATGCCATATCTCCTTTCATCATGCCAGGATGATCCCCTTCCTGAGCAATCGGCAGTCCCCAAGGGTAACCCGCCTTGGCGTTCAGCGCGCTGATACGTTGGCAGAGCTTCAATTGGTCCGATATCCACACCGTATCCGCGTGTTCCGGCCCGAGGACGTTTTGGGTGATAGCCAGCGCCTCTCGATAAACGGGGTCGGCTTGGGCAGCCTTGCCCTGTTCGCAGTAGAATTTGGCGAGATTGATGAGGCTAACCACAGCGTAGGCATCTCCTGTAGCCCAGACGTGAATGAGCGTACTGGGGCGAAGGCTGGCTGAGCCTTCGCAGAGCCCCTTGCTCGCACCCATCCTCCTCGCTGCCAGCTTTTGCAAGTAGCGCGCTTCGGCCTGGACGTACCAATTCTCATCCCGGTATCCGCTGCCACCCGCCGCGCGAATCCGGCGGACCAGATCAAGGAAAAGCTCGGCGTCTTCTGGCCCTCCCCTTTTCGCCGCGCAGTCAAGCTCCCGCTGGTCGGCGTTGCGCACCCACTCCCACCCGCGGCGCGAATGCCAATACCAGGATTCCAGCAATTCATCTAGGTTCGGCCGCCGCTTTAGGAGCTTGTAGTAGGTGGTGCGCACTGTCTCATCGACTTCGGTCACCCCCTCTCCCCAGTCTGACCGCCGGCCGCGTTTGCCCCGTCCCAGCCTGGAGCGGACGAAGCTGTACTCCGCAGTGCGCTCTGCGGCGCGCTGAATCGGCAGCCCGGCCCGGCGCCACCCGTGGACCAGAAGCGCGATCCGAAAATCGAAGTCCGAGCCGCGCAGCAAGGCTTTCCGCCCCTGGCCGCCGAACCCCCAAGCGACAAACATTCCGGGCATCGGCTTTTTTTGCCGGTGCCCCCGGCGGCCCGTCCGCTCGGCCACCCCGAGGCTCAGCCACAGGCCGAAAGTCTCCATTTCATCGGCAGTTAAGGTGAACTGGCCAGCCACGTCACCAATTATACACCGCGCCATCGGCATTTGCGGCGACAATCACGGCTGGGAGGTGCCCCAATGAACGAGTTGAGGGAGCAGCGGCGCAGCCTGCGCATGAGCCAGGAGCGCCTGGCGCGCCGGGCCGGGATATTTCGCTACAGGCTCGCCCTGGCAGAGCTGGGCGACGTCGAGCTCACGCCTGTCGAGGTCGAGCGGCTGGAATCGGCTCTGCGGCGCGAAGCTCGGCGGCTCCGGGAGGTGACCCTGGAGATCGAGCGCACGGCTTCAGCGGAGGCAATCGCGCGGAGTTGAAAAACGCGGCGCGTCCGACCCCTCTTTCGACGGGGAAGGCCAGACGCGCCGAACAAGGAAAGATCGTGAGCGATTCCAACATACCACCAGCCGATAACCCCAGACAAGGGGCCGCAGACGGGATGAACTTCGTTTCAGCCCGGCGGCGGAAGCGCGACGATGTCGCCTTCGTTGCCTGCCGCGACTCACGGGCGGAGGCGGAGGCCGTGGCGCGCCGGTGCGGCGTGGACCTGTCCGGGCTGCTGATCCTGTCGCGGAGGGACAACCCGAACCTTCGCAGCTTCGAGGACATCCTGGCGGTGCTGCCGCCCACGATCAAGCTGATCGTCTTGGATGACGTGGAGCACCTCCTCGCGGAGGGGCGGAGGGACACGGCGACCGTGCGGGCGTTTCTGCTCGACCTGAAGCAGCGCTACCGACACAAGGGGTTTCACGTCCTCGCCACAATGAGCGACGCGGGCGGCGATGGACTCCACGACGAGGTGCTGCGGTGATCGATCCCGTCCTCAAATCAAAGTGGGCGATCCGCACACCAGGGGACTTGCGGCGGGCCTGTTCGAGTACCCCACGCAAATACCTGATCAACGACCTTATCCCCCAACAGTCGGTCGGGATCGTCGTCGGCGATTCGGGCTTGGGGAAAAGTCCGCTCCTTTACCAGGCCGCAATGTGTATTGCGGCGGGCCTGCCGTTCCTAGACCACGCTGTGCGTCAGACCTCTGTTCTATACCTGGATTTCGAGAATGGGCTCGGAGAGGTAGACGAGATCATGAGCGGGTTGGCTCGACCCCTGGGGCTTGTCGATGCGCCGGACGATCTGCTTCTGTGGAACGTCAACGACTGCTCGCCGAAATGGGGACAACCCGGCCATGGCCTCGAGGAGCTTATCTCCGACATACGGCCGGGCTTGGCAATCCTCGACCCGTTGAATGCCTGCTACCAGGATATTGAGGAGAAGAACAGCCAGGCCGTCCGAATCCTCCAGCGATTCCGCAAGTATTGGTTTCTCCAGACCCGTGGGCCACGCGCGTTGATCAATGCCTGCGACCTCCGGCTCGGGGTGGATAAGCCCGGCTCCAGTGCTGTGAACGCAGAAGTTGCACTCGTGCTGCGCGGCTTCCGACGAGTGCGCGGTGAGATACCGACGACTTACCTGGCGCGGGTAGACGACGATGGAGACCCCCTGGGTTATCGCCGGATCACCGGGGCCGGCCTGCTCTTCAACCCGGATCAGCAGGCAGTCTTCGCCAAGCTTCCCGACTGCTTCCGCTTCAAGAACGCGCAACTGGCTTACGGCAAGGGCGCCCAGGCGACGACGGACTTCCTGAACAAGTGCATCAACGTCGGAATCCTGCGCCGAGCCGATCGTGGCTACGAAAAGGTAACGCTATGAGAACCACTGGAGTAAGCGGAGTATGGAAAGAACATCCCCTCTTTTCTACGAGTTGGCGCTCCGGCGTAGTCGGGCGGGCAGCGGAGTCACCGGAGCGACGGATGCCGGGTTCCCCATTGTACTCCGGTCACTCCGCCATACCCCGCAAGGGAGCGGAGTTATAACTTATTCATAAGAAAGGTACTTGCTCTCTTACTCCGCCCACTCCGGGACATTTCCCATCTTTGAGACGAAATGCTGAACGGTCTCAGTCTCGACAGCATCGTAGCGGCCCTGGCCGACGCCGTGGCAGACCGCGTGGCCCAAAGGCTCGCCCAGGCCGGCAACGGCGCCGCGAATTGTATGGATGCCCGCCAACGGTGAAAGAATGCCCCGCGCCGGCGCCAATCTCGAACAGAAGCAGAGATGGATGCGGGAGCAGCACGGCGAGAGGTCCGTGCAATCACTCTCACCGATAGTGAGCGTCACCGAGCGCCACTACACTGTGGCGGAGATCGCCTCCATGTGGAATCTTGCGCCCGACACTGTACGGAGAATATTTGAGCGGGAGCCAGGTGTGTTGATGTTGGGCGAAACGAACGGCGGTAAAGGGAAGAGGAGGTACACGACCATCCGCATCCCTGAGAGCGTGGCGCAACGGGTGTACCGTCGGCGGCTGGTGGTGGGCGCGTAAATTCGACTTGACTTCTTATGCCAGCCCGCGCTAGTATCACCTCGTGGCCCGAAAGAAGAATCCCGCTGCTGTGGCGCTCGGCAAGTTGGGGGCGAAGAAGGGCGGCAAAACAAGGATGCAAATGCTGACCCCGGAAGAGCGTAAAGAGCTCGCCCGCAAGGCTGCCGTGGCCCGGTGGGGGAAAAGGAGAAAGTAGCCTCATGCTCACCGCATACCGCCGGCACACCAAGCGTTGCCCCCACCGGGGCGAGGGAAGGAAGTACCGCCGTTGCCGCTGTCCGATCTGGGCCGACGGAATGCTGAGCGGAGTAGAGATACGCGAGTCCCTGAAGCTCCGCGACTGGGAGAAGGCGCAGGCCAGGATCCGCGAATGGGAAGCAACGGGGTCAATGGCGCAGGAGGAACAGCCGATCACCTGCCAGGCCGCTTTCGAAGACTTCAAGTCAGACTTGAAACGGCGGAATCTCGCCCGCGAGACCATCCGCAAATACGAGTTTCTCTTCGAACGGATGAAGGTGTTCGGTGAAGACCGAGGCACCCGATACCTCAAGGAATTTGATCTGCCGACCCTCCGGCAGTTCCGGGATACTTGGACCGAGGGTAATCACACGGCTCTGAAGAAGCTGGAGCGGCTGCGCAGCTTCATGAGCTACGCGGTCGAGTCGAAATGGATCGACGGGAATCCCACAACGAAGATCAAGAACCCAAAGGTAGTGCAGCGCCCGACCATGCCCTTTACCCAAGATCAGATGGTCCGCATCTTGGCGGCTTGCGACAAGTACAAGGATTGCTACGGGAGGACCGCCCAGTGGAACGCGCGGCGGCTGCGGGCTTTCGTTCTGTTGCTGCGCTACAGCGGGCTGCGGATCGGCGATGCTGTCAGGCTGTCGCGGGACCGAATCGTGGATGGCAAGCTCTTTCTTTACACCCAAAAGACCGATGTGCCGGTCCACTGCCCGCTGCCGCCGTTCGTGGTGGACTCGCTCGACAGCTTCGAGCCAGCCAATGATCGGTACTTCTTCTGGACCGGTGCATCCGACCGAGATGGAGTGACCCGGAACTACATGCGGTACCTTAAGGCACTATTTGAGTTGGCCGAAGTTCCGGGTGGTCACGCTCACCGGTTCCGGGACACTTTCGCCGTCGAGCTACTGCTCAAAGGGGTGCCTCTGGAGCGGGTGTCTGTACTCCTGGGTCACCGGAGCATCAAAGTCACCGAACGGCACTACGCGCCTTGGGTGCGCGCCCGGCAGGAACAACTTGAGGCGGATGTGCGGCGGACCTGGGGAAAAGATCCTCTAGCATTTCGCGAAACGAAGGGTACACCAGAGGTACACGAGAAAAGGGAGGCCGTCAATTGATTGAAAAGAGAAGAGTTATACTGGCGGTGAGGGTGGGATTCGAACCCACGGACCCCGTAAAGGGTCAACGGTTTTCGAGACCGCCCGATTCAACCACTCTCGCACCTCACCGCTTCCTATTGTAGCCGATTTCGACGCCAGGCGCTTCGGGTGTGGGGCGCGTCCACCACCTTGCAACGCGGCGACCCAGATCGTCCAAATAGGTATAGACCACCGGTA
Organism: Acidobacteriota bacterium; assembly: GCA_016201195.1. Taxonomy (GTDB): domain Bacteria; phylum Acidobacteriota; class Terriglobia; order Bryobacterales; family JACQDG01; genus JACQDI01. The sequence goes on from JACQDI010000377.1 coordinate 8,100, forward strand.
CTACCAGCAGGGTGAGGAGCGTGGAGGTGATCAGGCCGCCGATGACGGCGCGGGCCATGGGGGCGCGAAACTCGGCGCCCGATCCCCACTCGAAAGCCAGAGGGAGCATGCCGAAGATCATGGCCAGGGTGGTCATCAGGATCGGGCGCAGGCGGACGCGAGCGGCGGCGATGAGCGCTTCGCGCCGGTGCAGGCCGGCCCGCCGCTGGGTATTGGTGAAATCCACAACCAGAATCGCATTCTTGGTCACCAGCCCCATCAGCAGGATCAGGCCGATCAGCGACATGATATTCAGCGTGTCGCGCACCAGATACAGCATCCCGGCCACCCCGATCAGTGACAGGGGCAGCGAGAGCATGATCGCCAGCGGTTGCAAGAAGCTGCGAAACTGCGAAGCCAGGATGGCGTAGATGAGCACCACGGCCAGCACCAGCGACTGGCCGATATAGCTGAAGCTCTCGGCCATGTTCTCGGTTTCGCCGGTGTACTGGAGGTTGTAGCCGGGCGGCATCCCGAGCGCGAGGGCGCGCTGCTTGATGCCGGCGATGACCTCACCGAGCGAGCGGCCCTGAGTATTGGCAGTAACACGGATCTCGCGCATCAGGTCGCGGTGGCGGATCTTGGAGGGGGCGGCGCCCATCTCGATCGCGGCCACCTGGCGCAGTGGCACCAGGGCGCCGCCGGCGCGTCCAGGCAGGTCGAGGCCGAGGAGGTCGCCGCTGCGGCTGCGATGCGACGGATCCACGCGCAGGCGCACATCGTAGCTGTCGCCGTCCGGATCCTCGAACTGCGAGACAACCTCCCCGGCCACCAACCCGCGCACGGTGGCGGCCACAGTGCCGAGGTCCAGGCCCAGGTCGCCGGCCGCCCGGCGATTTACCTGCACGCGCACCTCCGGCCGGGGTTCCTCCTCGCTGGAGTCGACATCTGCCGATCCCCGCGTTTGTCGCACCTGGTCCATGAGGCGCGCGGCGAGCGGCGCCAGGCGCGCCAGGTCTGAGCCGCGCAGGCTGATCTGGATGGGCTTGCCTTCGGCTTCGTGTTCATCGGCGCGGCCCACTGCTGTGCGCAGGCCCCGGAAGCGCCGCAATCGTTCGCGCAGTTCGGCCTGGAGAACCAGAAAGTGCGGGCGAGTCTGGCGGTCGTGCAGCCGGATGAAGATGTTTCCTTCGTTGATGGGCTGCGTGCCGGCGCCACCGATGGTGGTGTAGGTATAGGCCACGGCGGGATTGCGGCCAATCTCCGCCCCTAACTGGCGCGCGATCTCGATGGAGCGCCCCAGGCTGATGCCGGGGCTCGCCTTGTAGGTGACCTGAAACTGGCCGGGATCGGCCTCGGGCATGAACGCCGAGCCGAGGCGGGCGAAAAGCAGGAAGCTGCTGGCCACGGCGATCGCGCCGATCGAAAGAATCGCCCAGCGGTGGGAAAGCGACCAATCGAGGGCGGCGCCCAGCACGTTGCGCAACCGATCTACCTGGTCGTTCAGCTTGCCCAGCCCACGGCCAAGCCACGAGCGGGGCGCCCGCGGGTCGGCCGCCGGATCGTACCAGCGCGAGGAGAGCATGGGATCCAGCGTGAAGCTCACATAGAGGGAGACGAGCACGGCGAAGCCCACGGTGATCCCGAACTGGTAGAAGAAGCGCCCCACGATGCCGCCCATAAACGCCACCGGCACGAACACCGCGAGGATCGTGAAGGTCGTCGCCATCACCGCCAGGCCTATCTCCGAGGTAGCCTCCCGCGCCGCCGTGTAGTGATCGGCCCCGGCGTGCATGTGCCGCACGATGTTTTCCCGCACTACGATGGCGTCGTCGATCAGCAGACCGATGGCCAGCGAGAGTCCCATCAGCGTCAGAATGTTCAGCGTGAAGTGCAGTCCCTTCATCACGATGAACGTGCTGATCACTGAGACCGGCAGGGCGAGGCCGGTGATGACCGTACTGCGCCAGCTATTGAGGAACAGAAAAACGATCAGCACGGTCAGCAGACCGCCCAGCAGGAGCGTGGTCTGGACGTCCTCGACCGAGTCGCGGATAAAGAGCGAGCGGTCCACCACCTTGCGCAGGCGGATGTGCGGAGGCAGCTCGGCGTTGATGGCGTGGATCGCTTGCTCAATGCCGTCCGCCACTTCCACCGTATTGGCTCCCGATTGTTTCACCAGGTCCAGGGCCAGCCCGTCGCGGTCGTCAATGAGCGCGGCGCTGCGTCGCTCCTCGATCCCGTCCACCACGCGGGCGATTTCGGGCAGAAAGATGGGCCGGCCATTGCGCACGGCGACGATCAGGTCCCGGAAGGCATCCACCGAGCGAAACTTGCCGGCCACACGCACCAGCGGCTCGTCCTTGCCATGCTCCAGCTTGCCGGCCGGCACGTCCACGTTCTCCCGCCGCAGGGCGCCCGACACCTGGGCGTAGGTCAGGCCAAAGGCGCGCAGCTTCTCGCGGTCCACCAGCACCTGGATCTCGCGCCGCGCCAGCCCCACCAGGTTCACCTGTCCGACCCCGGGCACGGTCTCCAGCCGTTTCTTGATGACCTTCTCGGCGAGCGACGAGAGCGCCTTAATGTCGGCCGTGGGGCTTTCCACCGCTACCGAAATCACTGGCATGGCGTTGAAGTCGATGCGCTGCAGCACCGGCTCCTCCATATCCTGCGGGAACTCGGCGCGGATGGCGTTGATCTTGGCCTGCGCATCCTGCTGCGCGGTATGGATGTTGGTGCCGAGCAGGAACTCGGCTGCGATGATGGAGAGGCCTTCGGTGGTGGTCGAAGAGACGTGCCGCACCCCGGAGATGGTGTTAAGCGCCTCTTCGATGCGCTTGGTCACCTCGCGCTCGACTGTCTCGGGCGAAGCGCCGGGGTAGCGCGTCTGGACCGTTAGAACCGGGATCTCCACATCCGGAAACTGGTCGATGCTGAGCTCGCGGTAGGAGTAAACGCCCAGCGTCACCAGCGACACGGCGATCATAGTCGCCAGTACCGGTTGTTTGATCGACAGGTCGCTGAGAAACATAGGTGCTAGGTGCCGGGTGTCACGTGTTAGGGACGCGCAGCCACCCGAACGCCTTCGGCCAGCTCAATGCTTTGCTCCGTGATCAACAAATCGCCGGGCTTCAGGCCGGCGGTAATCTCCAGCCTGGAGTCGCGCTCGCGGCCGATCCGCACCGGCCGCCGGACCGCCTTGGCGTTCTGCACCACGAAGACGAACGACTCCTTCGCCGAGCCGTCGTCGCGATAGATCGCCGTGGCGGGGACGATGATGGCCCGCGATTCGACCCCGGTCAAGATCTCCCCCTCGGCGAACATGCCCGCCTTGAGCTTCCGGCTGCTGTTGTTCACCTGGATCCGTACTTTGGCCGAGCGCGACTCGGTGTCCACCGCCGGATTGATCTCCTGGACGCGCCCCAGGAAAGTTTCGCCGGGGTAGCTGTTCACCAAGAAGCTGACCTTCTGTCCGGGACGCACCGGGGCCAGCTCAGAGGACGACACCGGGCTCTCGAGTTCGAGCTTCCGGTTGTCCACCAGGGTGAACAACAGGGTGGGGCCCTCGACGTAGGCGCCGGGGTTGACAAACTTTTTCTGGATCTCACCAGTAACGGGAGCCTTGATCCGGCAATCGCGCAGTTTCTTGCGCGCCACCTCCAGCGTGGCCCGGGCCTGGGCCAGTTGCGCCGCCGCCAACTCCACCTGGGCGCGCGCGTCGCGCTCCGCCGTCTGTGCGAGCTTCAAGTCTTTGTCGGTGATGCCGCCGGACTGGAGCAGGTTGCGGGCGCGCTCATGCTCCGCCCGGCTGTGCGCTTCGAGCACCCGCGCCTTTTCGAGCGCCGCCTCGGCCACCTGTACGCCCGATTCGGCCTGGCCTGACGCCAGCCGGTAATTCTCCTCGTCGAGCCAGACCACCGTTTCTCCGGCGGTGACCGAGTCGCCTTCTTCCTTGTCGAACCGCACCACGTGCCCGATGATTTCGGCCTTCACGTCCACCCGCGCGGTGGAAACCAGGGTGCCGGTGACCGGCACAGTACCCGCAAAGGGCTCAGCTTTCACCTCGACCACCGCCGCCTGCACAGCCGGCGCTTCGGCCGCGCGGACCGGGCCCGGGTCTTTCCTCTGGCAGGCGGAGAGTAGCAGCACAGCCAGCGAGGCGGCGACGGCGTATTTCATTCCCATGGCGTAAGTCCCGCCGCCCAGCGCAGATTCGCCCGCGCCAGGGTGTAATCGTGCAGCCCGCGCAGCAAGTTGGTGCGGGCCACGGAAAGCGCCGTTTGCGCGTCCACGATGTCCAAAGTGGTGGCGGCGCCGTATTTGTAGTTGTTCTGCATCATCGCCAGCACCCGCTCGGCCTGGTTAATGTTGGCGCGGGCGGCGGCGATGGTTTCCTCGGCGGCCTTCAGATCGTCCAGTCCCTGCTGCAGCACCAGACGCACCTGTTGCTCGGCCCGTTCGCGCTCCAGGCGGGCCGCCCGTCCGGCCGCCGTGGCCTGCCACACCAGGCCGCTGCGCTTGAAGCCGTCAAACACGGGGAGCGTGAAATTCACTGCCGTGTTCCAGCGCGCAAAACGCGAATTGAACAGGTTCGACGGCAGCCGTGACATGATGCCGTAGGCGCCGGCGAAGTCGACCTTCAAGCGGCTTTCGGCGCGAGCCAGGTCGATTTTGGTTGCGGCGCTGCGCTCGGCGATCTTGAGCCGCAGCAGTTCCGGGCGGCGGCGCAGCGCCTCGCGCGCCAACTCTTCCAGGCCACCCTCGGTCCACGGCTTCTCCTCGAACTCACCGAGGGCGCGAGTGGGGAAGTCGATGGGCCGGACTAAATAGAAGTTCAACGCGGCTCGCGCCTGGCGGATGGCGTTTTCAGCACGTACCAGGTCCGGCGCGCCGTTAGCTACGTTGACTTCCGAGCGCAGCACGTCCACCTCGGTGGCCACGCCATTGCGGTAGAGTGTTTGCGCCATCTCGGCGTGGCGCTTTTTCTGTTGCTGGGTCTCGGCCACCAGGTTGCGGTAGCGCTCGGCCCAGATCAGGTCGTAGAAGGCGCGCACCACCGCTAGCGCCAGCTCCTGCTCGACGCGGTCGATGTCGGCGAGGGACCCCTCGGCCTCGATCGACGCCAGCCGCAACGCGGTACCCACCTTGCCCGCCGTGTACAGCGGCTGCTTGACGCTGATGCTGTAGTCGAACAGATTCGCCCCCACCGGATTGATCGCTTCGAGCAGGTATTCCGGGAACTTGTCCAAGCTCGGGGAATTGAGAAAGCTCGGGTCGCGGGCCCGCAGCGCGTAGGAATTGATCGCGACCTCGGGGAGCGCTTGCGCCCGCACCTCGCGGATGCGTCCCTTGAGCCCGTCGGCGGCGGCGCGAGCTTTTTCGACGTCGGGGTGACGAGCCAGGGCCAAGCGCACAGCCTCGACCAGCGTCACCGCCGCCGGCTCGACGGCCTCAGCCGCCGCAGCCGGTACAGCCAGAAACATCAGAATTACCAGGTTCGCCGTCGACAAAGCCGCTCCTGTTTGTCCCGATCGCTCAGGACTCCTAGAGGGGAACGGGTCTGCAATTACTAGTCCAAGATCAGCTCGCGCATCGACGTGGTTTTTCAGGGGGTTAAGAGGCGCAAAGCGGAGCCATCGGGTGATTTGCCCCAGTCCAGGCCACGCGCTGTTGAGGGAACCATGCGGACAGGACCGCAGGCCCGTACCATCGCTGCGAGCGCGGGACCGGGCGAAGACGTGCGGCTCCCAGAGCGCGAATAGCGCCTCCAGCTTGTAGCTCCGGCCTCCACAGCATGTCTCATCGGTCCGAGCTGGAGCCTCACTTAGCATATTGGGGTCCCCGGACGGCCGAGCGGTTGACCGACTTGTTTACGGAGGGGTTTTGAGGGTACACTGACACCGACGACTGGGAGGTGTGATTCCGATCACCATGCCGCGGATTCCCGACAACGTTCCACTCCGCCATAAAAAAGAAGCCAAAGGTCTCCCGTGAGATTTCTCTTGGCGTGCGCTGGGCTGGCCGGCATCCATCTCCGACAGGGCCGTTGTGCATGTGTCGGTTCGGCTGTGCTGGCTCTGGCAGCGCCACTGATAGCGGACGTCCCTGCCACAGCTTCCGTGGAAATTCGACTGTTGACGCCGGTGTCCTCTCGCAGCTCCAAGCGGGGAACCGAGGTAGCAGGTGTCGTCGTCGCACCGGTCCGCTTAGAGGACCGGGTTGTGATCCCGTCCAGAAGTGTCGTTCGCGGGACCGTCAAACAGGCCAACCGGGTTGGTCTCGGCTTCGTCCGCGAGAGTGCGAAGCTGGTCCTCGATTTTACGGAACTGGAGCTGGCAGGCGGCCAGACCTACCCGATCCAATCGCGGCTGATCTCGGTAGACAACGCTCGCGAGCGCGTGGACCGGACGGGCGCCATCCGCGGCATCCGCGCCACGGCCAGCCTTTCTCATCGCCTCGGTTTTCGTGTCGCCAGCCTCACGATGAGCAACCCCGCCGGCTTTGTCCCCTTGCTTGTGCTCCAGACCTGCCTGTTTAAGTTTCCCAATCCGGAAATTGAATACGGACCTGGCACGGACATGCAGCTTCAGATCGATGGTTTCCTGTCGCTTGGCGGCGCGCTTGAGGCGCCGGATACCGGACCGGAGCTAACCTCGGAAGAGCTCGCGGAACTGGAGGCGCTGGTGGCCGTGGCGCCGTACTGGTCGTATACAACACGGCAGCAGCGCGGGCCAATGGACATCATCAACCTGGTCTTTGTCGGTTCACGCGACGCGCTCGACAGGGCGTTTACTGCGGCCGGTTGGACGGGTTCACGGCCGATATCCGCAGCCGCTGGCTTGCACGTAGTTCGAGCCCTCGCCGAATACCGCGCCTATCCGGACGCACCTATGCACACGCTTCTTGTCGACGGCGCCGAGCCTGATACGAGCTGGCAGAAGGCCTTGAATACGCTCACGAAACGACATCACCTTCGTATTTGGAAGCGGCCCGAGAGGTGGCGCGGGCGGCCGGTTTGGCTGTCAGCGGCCACCCACGACATCTCGGTTGGCGTCTCTTTGCGGCTTGGCTTCACTCATCAGATTCACAGCGATATCGACCACGAACGCGAAAAGGTGCTCAATGATCTTCGCATGACCGGATGTGTCGATGCGGTTGCGCACGTGCGCCGGCCGGAGATGCTCCGTTTTGCCTCCCGCGGTGACGGGAAAGTGCTGCAAACGGACGGTGCGGTTGCCGCGGTGGTGTTGAATTCCTGCGAGAGCCCGGAACAACTGGCGTTTGCGGCCCCGCCAGGATCCGGCCCGGGTGTGGCGGGTCGATTCGTGCGCAGGGTCAATCTTTCCGCCCGGAACCACTTCATCCGCAATAATCTGCCCTGGCAAATCTCGGAGGCCAGTCTGCTGGCGCTCCGGACGGTCCGCAAATGGCAGCGTGAGAGGTTGGATCGCAGTGCGCTGGCCGCGGGCAACGAGCAGGGCAGTGGCAACAGGCGCGACGCCGCTTCCAGGGACGGTTCCGTTGCGAAGTGAGGGAGCGCGTGCCGCAACGGCCTTTCGAGCCTGCTCGATCAGCCTTGTTTTCGCGGGTGTTGTCTGCGGCCAGAACGGCGGTGATGGATATGACCGCACCCTCTCGGCTCAGGAAATCGTGGCGCGCATGGTTGAGATGGACCGGGCAAGAACGGCCCAACTGGCGGATTACACTTCACTCCGGCGCTATCATCTGGAGAACAAGCGCTTTCAGAAAACTGCGGATATGACGGTCAAAGCGAGATATCGGCGTCCGGGCAGGAAGGAGTTTGCTGTTCTCTCGGAATCCGGGTCCGGGGTGATCCGCGAAAGGGTGTTTCACCGTATGCTGGATGCGGAGCTGGAAGCCGGTAGCGAACCGATGCGGCGCGTCACACAAGTCACGCCGGACAACTATGATTTTCGGTTCACCGGTGTTGACTCGGATCGAGACCGGCGAGCCTACGTATTCGAGATCTCGCCGAAGGTGCGAAACAAGTTCATGGTGCAGGGCCGCATTTGGCTGGACGCGGAGGATTTTGCCATCACCCGGATTGAAGGGAGGCCGGCCAAGAACCCGTCCGTCTGGGTCCGCAGCACGACTTTCGTGCACACGTATGAAAAACGCGGTCCGTTCTGGCTGGCAGCCTCCAACGCTTCGCAATCTGAGTCGCTGTTTTTGGGCCACACGTCGGTTGTGATCCGCTACATGGATTACCAGATCAATCCAGGTGAGCATTGAGTCCATGCACCTAAGCGCACCGTCCAGCACCGAGCCGCCGGGACCGTCGGGAGTGCCGGCCCGCCCACAACCAGCTATACCGGAGGATCGGAAAACTATAGCGGAGCAGATGCAGGGCAACGGCCTGTTTCGAAGCAGCGAATACCTGCTGGTTCTGTATTTCGCTCTGGCCGCAGCACGAACAGCGGCGCGCGGCTTGTTCGCCTTCGGTCTTGTAGATTTGTGCGTGCCGCTGGTTTTTGCGGCGTTGGCGCTGATGGAACGCCGCGTCCGCCGAGTGTGGGTAGGCGTGCTTCGGGATTGGACGGCGATGCCTTTCCTGCTGTTGGCGTATTGGAATGTGGACTGGATCACGCAGGTTCCACAGACCGGCGGCTACGAGCAACGTTGGATCCGATTGGACAGACTGCTGCTCTATGGTTGGGGCGGCCGCTCCGCAATCGAGTGCTGCGGCGTCCTGCTGCCTTCGCTTCTCGAGTTGTCATACCTGGTCCTGTACGCGGTTCCGCCGGTGCTGCTGGGGATCATCTACCTCGCTGGGCGGCGCCGCCAAGCGGACCGATTTCTCTTCACGCTTTTTGCGGGCTCCCTGGCGGCATATGCCCTGCTGCCGCTGTTCCCATCCGCCTCCCCACGCGACCTGTTTCCGGGGCAGGACCTCCCCTCGATGACGACGGTTTTCCGCCGTATCAACTTGTGGCTGCTGGATTCTTTCGATATTCACACCAGCGTATTTCCGAGCGGACACGTGGCCGTCGCGTTTTGTTCGGCTTTCGGCGTGATGAGAGTTCTTCCTGAGCGACGGTGGCTCGGACGAGCGTTGCTCGCCTTCGCTGCCTTGGTAACGATCAACACGGTCTATGCTCGCTACCACTATGCGGTCGACGGACTTGCTGCGCTCGCTATCAGTCTCGTGGCATTCCACTTCAGTCGCCTGCTGGACCACTGGCGTCCGGACTGAGCCGGGCGTTTGGTTCGACCTCGACCAGCGTTGGCGACCGATGACGAACGGCGTTCCTTCCTGTTTCAGCACCGACCTGAAGCAGGACCCAGCCGGAGTGGCTGTCCGATTGCAACGCATGACAGGCGGTAGGCGAAATAGTGCCCGAAGCAGACGCAGAAAGTCCGGATTCGTCACCGATGCGATGGAAGTCAAGGAGGATCTATGTCCAAGCTGACCCGGCGCGACGCCCTGGCGGCCGCGGCGGTCAATCTTTTGATGGTGAAGTCGGAGACGGCGTTCGGCTCTCCGGCCAACTCGGCGGTATCGTTCGGCATCATCGGCGCCGGCGGGCGGGGGCGCTATGTCGGCTCTCACATGGCGAGAGATCCGCGCTCGCGGCTGGCGGCGGTCTGCGACATCTTCCCCGATCGCATCGATCTGGCGAAGACCCAGGTGCCGGCCGCGAGCCAGGCCCGCGTGTATAAGGATTACCACGAGCTGCTCGCCCAGCCGGACATCGATGCGGTGCTGATTGCGACCCCCGTGTTCCTTCATCCGGAGCACTTCGAGGCTGCGGTCAAGGCCCGCAAGCATATCTACTGCGAAAAGCCCGCCGGCGCGGACGTCGCCGGAGTGAAGCGGCTGATGCGCGCGGCGGAGACGGCGGATCCGTCGAAGACCATCCAGTTCGGCTTCCAGCAGCGCTTCAGCCCGGAATACCTGGCGGCGGAGAAGATTTTGCGGTCGGGCAAGATCGGGCAGATGACGTTGATGACCAGCTACTGGGTGCTGGGAGGGACGCCGCCTCGCGACTTCAAATCGCCATATCCCCCGGAAGACCAGAAAATCCGCCACTGGGGCCTGTGGATGGAATACTCGGGAGGAGCCATCGTGGAGCAGGATTGCCACGGCGTGGATGTGCTGAACTGGTTCGCACAAGCACATCCGCTCAAGGCGGCCGGCACGGGCGGTCTGCGATACAAGCTGGCCTACGGCGACTGGACCTCCGATCACCACAACATCACCTATTCCTATCCAGGCGGA
>JACQDI010000364.1 GCA_016201195.1 Acidobacteriota bacterium
CTTTCATCTCCTTCACGCGGTCAGCCTGGTCGGACTCCTTCACCAAGTTCCATTTCTCGTGGGGATCGAGCAGAAGATCGTACAGCTCGCTCGGGAAGCCTTCGGTGCGATGCACGTATTTCCAGCGCTCGGTGCGGACCATGCGCGTGTACTGGTATTCGCCGTAGACCGCATTGCGCCAGGGCCGCTTGCGGCCTTCGAGGAACGGCGCGTAGCTCGCGCCGGTGAGCGGAGGCTGGCCGAGGTAGTCGAGGATGGTGGCAGGGAAGTCGTAGTTGTTGACCATGGCGTCGATGACGAGCCACGGCCGGACGCGGCCCGGCTGGTTGTAGATCATCGGGATGAGCATAGACTCTTCATACATATTGAACGGCCAGGACCCGTTTCCCTTCCCCCACAGCCCGTGGTGACCGCACATGAAGCCCTGGTCGCCGGCAAAGACGATCAGCGTGTCGCGCCGCAGGTTCAGGTCGTCGAGCTGGCGCACGATGCGGCCCACCTGCTCGTCGACGGCGGTGATCATGGCGTAGTAGGTGATCATGCTGTCGCGCTTGCGGTGGTTGGCGCGGCCCAGGCCGGTGTTGAGCGGGTTGAGCGGCTCGTCGGGGAAGGTTTGGAGCGGCGAGTTGCGGTAGATCTGCCGGTATTTCTCGGGCGTGCCGTCATACGGCGTGTGCGGCGCGTTGTAGGCCAGGTATAAGAAGAAAGGATCGCGCCGCGATTGCTCGAGGAACTCGAGGGCCTTGTCGGTGAGCACCTCGGTGAGGTACCCGGGATACACTTGCGTTTTCCCTTGCCAGATCATCTCAGCGTCCTGGTAGCGGCTGCCGCCGGTGGGCATGGCAAACCAGTGGGTGAAGCCCTGCTGGGGCGTGGGGCTGTCGCCCATGTGCCACTTGCCGATCAGGCCGCACTTGTACCCGTGGCGGGCGAGCACCTGGGTGAACATCGTCTTCCCGTCGAGGAACCGCGTGGCCCGAGGGCCGACATTTTCCTCCTGAATCCAGTCCTGGATGCCGTATCGTCTTCCCGTCGAGGAACCGCGTGGCCCGAGGGCCGACATTTTCCTCCTGAATCCAGTCCTGGATGCCGTGCTGGCAAGGCATCAGGCCGGTGAAGAAGGTGGCGCGACTGGGCGAGCAGACCGGCGTCGCGGCAAAGGCGCGGGTCAACTTGGCGCCCCCGGAGGCCAGGCGGTCGAGCACAGGTGTTTGGATCTCTCGGTTGCCGTAACAGCCCATGGCCCATTGGCCGTGGTCGTCGGTGAGGATGAAGATGACGTTGGCCGGGCGACCGCGTTTAGCGAGGGCCGCGCCGGCGCCGGCGCGCAGGAAGTCTCTTCGCAGCATAGCCGGATTCTAGTACAATAACGGGCCGGTAGCCAAAGAGAGAAACCATGCGATTCCTGCTACTCTCGCTGTTTGTCTTCACCCTGGCCGCGCAACAGAAGAAGGACTACGACGTGCCCGGCCCCATCGAACTGCACATCTACCTGACCGCCAAGCCGGGGCAGGACAAGGCAATCGAGCGTCTTTACCGCGAGCAGTTTTATCCGGCGGTGAGCCGCCAGCCGGGCTTCCTTTTCTCGGAGCTGATGCGCAAGCCGAACAGCAACGATTACGTATTGCGGCACACCTTCATGACCGAAGAACAGCGGATGAAGTGGGTGGCAACGCCGGAGCATCAGAAGGCCTGGCCCGCTTTGACGGCGCTGAGCGAGAAAACCTCCTGGCAGGGTTTCGGCGTGGTGCACCCGCTCCCCAAGGGCAAGTGAAGTTTCAGTCACCCATCTGAATCGGGTGGCGGAGACGATAGCCCGCATCCTCAACCACGACGATCGCTCCGTGCAGTTTGCACGCCGAACGCGCTCCAAGTTTAGCACATACACAACGCCCCGACACTTCGACACTCACTCCGGTTTCGGCACATCCAGAGCCGGGTTGCGGGCGAAGAAACCAGCGGGGACCAGCTTGAAGCCCGCCTTGTGCACGGGCATCACCGGCCATTCTTCCGGCCGTGGGATATGAGTAATGCCCATGCTATACCACACCACCACATCCCGGTTCTCGATCGGGCGGTTGGCCTTGAGCCATCGGGTCAGGCCGTCACCGCCCTTGCTCTGGTTGGGGTAGCGGCCGGCGGCGTTGGTTTGCTCCGGGTCGTAGGGGGTGACGAAGAGGTGGGCGTTGAGGAAGCCGGCGCGCTTGCGCACCGAAGAATCGGGCTGGGCAAACGGAAGCGCGCTCTCGCCGGGGAGCAGCATGTAGCCGGTGGGCTGGCCGAGAGGGTTTTTCACCGAAGCGTTGATCACCTTCCACTTGCGGCTGGCAGCGAGGTTGAGCATTCGCTGCCCCTGCGATTCCTCGTGCAGCACGGTCTCCTTCATGGTGAAGGCGCGGCGCAGCGGGTCATCTGCCACGGGCACGCTGTCCATCTCGACCACGGTGTTGCCGGCGTGGCCGTCGACGTCGAGGTCGAGCCGGAAGTTGAAGAAATGCTGGTGGTGCACGGCAGCCACGTTGGGGGCGACCAGGTGGGCGTAGGGGTCGTGCGTGGCGTCCTTCACGCCCTTGGGCTGCATGATGCCGGTGAGCAGGATCTCCATCTCGAGCGTGCCGTCCTGGTGGAACACCCAGTTGAAGGCGTACTCGTAGTTGCCCAGGGTGGCGATCGAGGACAGCACCAGTTCCCGCGCCCGGCGCGACTCGTTGTGGCCGGTGAGGTAGTCGGCGTGCTTCCACAGCACCCCGCCGTCGCGCTCGTAGAGGCCGATGGCGCGGGGAATCTCCACGGGTTGGCCGGTTTCGCCGGCCCACAGGGCGTCGAAGAAGACAGCGTTGGGCGGGCAGTCGGTGAGGGGCTCCAGCGGGAAAGTGTTGCGGCCGATACCGTACCCGCCCTCGTCAAAGACGTTGCGGAAGAACCACGCCTCCCCCGGATCGCCGTACGGCACCATCATTTCGGAAAGTGACGCGCGGTAGAGGATCGGGCGAAGTCTGCCCCGGTCTTCGTAGCCGACGGTGTGGAGCACCAAGCCCTCGCGCGGGTGAAAGCTGAAGCGGAACCGCCAGTTCTGCCAGCGGACCTCGCGGCCCTCAAGCTCGAAGCTCACGCCCTGCGGCTGGGTGATCTGGAGCGGCTTTGGCGCGCGGCGCTGCGGGCCCACCGACTTCATGTCGAGGTCGGAGGCGGCTTTGGCCACAGGCACCACGCCGGTGTCGATCACCTTGAACACCTTGCGGGCGTCCAGATTGACCAGGGCGACCACGCCCTCGATGGGGCGGGCGTACGGGTTTTTCGAGGTTCCGCGGTAGTAGGACATGCCCTTGACCAGGCGTATCCCTTCCTCTTCGGCGATGCCGTAGTGGCCCGCCGACCAGGGATCAACCTGCACGTTCTCGAAATCGGTGATGCCGCGCTTGCGCATCGCGTCCTGCCACCGGGGGTCGGCGCGCACGATCGCAGGCGTGCTGCTGAGTTCCTCGGGGGTGATCTCCGGCTGCACACCGGGAACCTGTTTCCAGGAAACGACGCTCTTGGCGCGCAGGTCCACGACCGCCTCGAAGGTCTGATGGCTCTGCTGGTCGAGAACGGTGACGAAGGCTTCGCGACGGAACGCGCCACCCGGACGGAAGTTCAGCACTTCTTGCTTGGGCGGCTCACGTAGCACGAGAATCGGGAACCGGCTGCTCGCGCTCGCTTTCCCGCCGGACTTGAGCGCCTCGACGGCGGCCGCGATCTCTTCTTTCGAGAGCGGATCCAGAGGATGGGTGGCAGCGAGCGCCGCGGCCAGGCACAAAGGCAGAAACGCGATTCTCATGCTGTGCTCCTGAGTGGGGCAACCCGTGGGCCCGCCCTACAGTATACTGTTGCTGCGTGATACGTCCGCGGCAAATCTGGATTCTGGCGGCGGGGCTGGCGGCGCTGCCCTTGTTCCGGGCGCAGAATTTGGCCCGCTATTCCACTGAGGACGACGCGGTCGCCGCCGGCCGAGCCAAGGACCTCGGCACGGCGACGCTCGATGGACCGGCCGACGTCGAGGTGAACACCTCGGCCTCCTGGACGCTGCGATTCACCGTGGGGCGAGCAGGGATGAAACGCGGCGGCGGGATCCGGCTGGCCTTCGCTCACGGCATGGGCGGCGACTGGGGCGGGCATCATTTGCAGACCACCAACCCGGAGGCGGAGAACTACCTCAGGGTCACGCCCCAGTTCCGGATCACCCTCAACACTTGGCAGGGCGGCGCGCTCGGCCAGAACGAGACTTTCCGGCGCTATCACCCCTGGCAGTTCATCACCCAGTTCATCCTCGAGGACCAGTCGCTGAAGCCGGGCGACGTGGTCGCCATCCGGATGGACCGCGTGCGCGTGCAGCAACGCGACGAGACGGCGTTCGTCTTCAAGCTATACATCGATTCGGACGGCGACGATGATTACCTACCGCTGGCCAACTCGCCGGCGATCCGGATTCACGGCACGGAGGCCGACTCGATCGTGGTCAATGCGCCGGCGAGCGCGGTGGCCGGGCAACCGGTGCCGGTGACCGCGTGGCTCGCCGACCGTTTTGCCAACCCGGCGACGGACTTCACGGGGACGCTGCGTGTGGAAAGCAACGATCGTGAGATTCAGCTTCCCGCGGCTTACACGTTCGCGACCGGCGAGGCAGCGCGGCATCGCTTCGAGGGCATCGTGTTTCCGCGCCCCGGCGTCTACCGGCTGCTCGTGCGCCAGACCGACGGCCGGCTCCGGCAGGCTTCAAATCCGATTCTGGTCCGGCAGGCTTCAAATCCGATTCTGGTCGAGGCCGCCGCCCCTGCCGAGCGGGTTTACTGGGGCGATATCCACACCCACACCAGCTACTCCGACGGCCGCGGCACGGTGGCCGAGACCTACCAGTTCGGCCGCGACTACTCGGCCCTCGACTTCTGCGCCGTCACCGATCACTCCTTCCTCGTAAGCGACCGGATGTGGCGGGAGATCAAGGACGTCACCAACCAGTTCTATCGCCCGCAGGAGTACGTCACGTTTCTCGCGTACGAGTGGAGCGGGATGACCGAGGTGGGCGGCGACCACAACGTCTACTTCCGCGATAGCGACGCCGAGATTACCCGCTGCTATTCCTATTACAACTACCAGAACCTGCGCATGTACCACGGCCCGAATCACGGCGCGAACCACGTGCAGCAGCTTTTCCGGGTCCTCACCGAGCACAGCCGGGAGAACAACATCCTGGCCATCCCTCATTTCGGCGGGCGGCGCGCCAACCCGGAGTGGCACGACCCGCAGATCCAGCGGCTGATCGAGATCTACTCCGATCACCGGCGGTCGGAAGACTGGGCGCGCACGTTCCTCGATCGCCGCTACCGCATCGGCATCATGGCCTCCACCGACAACCACGCCGGCAACGCCGGATACGGCTTTCGCGTGCGGTTCCCGAAGCCCGAGCCGGAGCGGCCGGAGGAAAACAACGGAACCTCGCTCCTCGGCGTCTACGCTCCGGCCAAGACCCGCGAGGCGATTTTCGACGCGCTTTACCGCCGCCATACCTATGCCACCACCGGCAACCGCATGTTCCTCGAGTTCCGCGTAAACGGGGCGCTGATGGGCGAGGAGATCCGCAGCACGGACTTTCCCCGGATCACACTGAAGGCCGAGGGCACTGCGGCAATCACCAAGGCTTACGTGCTGCGC
>JACQDI010000365.1 GCA_016201195.1 Acidobacteriota bacterium
CGACCCGGCGGCGGCGGTGAGGAAGCGCCAGATGGCGCCGTTGAAGCGCCAGCTCTGTGGGTTCCAGTCGCCGCGAAACAAGTTTCCGGAGGCGAACTGCACCTGCCCTATGCGGCCTTCCTTCACCAGCGCGGCCATCTTCTCGTAGAGCGGTGTATGGCGCATCTGCTGGCCGATCTGGAGGATCTTGCCCGCTCGTTTCGAGGCGGCGATCATGTGGTTGGCGTCGGCCACCGAGGTGGCCATGGGCTTCTCGCACAGCACGTGCAGCCCGTGCTCGAGTGCGGCGATGGTCACCTCGGCGTGCAGAAAGTTGGGTGTCACAACCAGCACGCCGTCGAGGTCCTTCACTTCGGCGAGCATTTTCCGGTAGTCCGAATAGGTGGCCACCGCGAATCCAACCAGCGTGGCCGCGCGATCGCGAAACTCTGGCGTCGGGTCGGCCAGGGCCACAATCTCCACATCCACCTTCCCTGCCTTGATCACGTTGATATGGGCCCAGGCGCGGTGGCCGGTCCCGACAATGGCGATGCGGATCTTGCGCGGCGCCTGCGCGGACAGGACCGCAGCGGGAGCCCAGAGAAACGCTCTTCGGGATGTCATGCGCCTAGTGTACCGCTTGTCGTGGCGCAGCCTCGTTAGAAGTCCACCCGCACTCCCATGGTAATCAGCCGCGCGCCCACCTGCGGACCTGTCGGACGCCCGAAGTTCGGGTTGCCGATCGTGCTCACGATGCCTCCGAAGGAGGTGCGGTTGAACAGGTTGAACGCGTCGGCCCGGTAAACGAGGTCGATGGTCCGGTCTCCGTGAACCGGAAACTTCATCCGCTTCATGATGGACAGGTTCTCGTTCAACACGGGCGGATTGTTAATCCCTCCATTTCTCAATTCTTGGCGGTGCCGATCCACAGCTTCACCAGCAGGTCGCGCATCTTGATCACGCCATCGACCGGATCACCCTTGCCCTCGTACTCGATCGAGATGGCGGCGCCGTAACCGGTCTTTTGGAGCGGCCCCAGGGCCTTGCGGTAGTCGATCCCGCTTTCGTCGCCGTACTTGTCGAAGGCGTGGCACTTGGCGTGGGTGTGGTAGGCATAGGGGGCGAGCTTCGCGATCTCGGCATACATAGTGGACCTGTCCTGCCAGTTGCCGAAATCGAGGCAGGACCCGACCCATGCCGGATCCGTGCCTTTGATGATGTGCAGGATGCCGTCGGCGGTCTTGCTCGCGCCGCCGTGATTCTCGATGGTCATTTTGATGCCGAGTTCTTTGGCCGTGGGCAGCATCTGCTTGAACGCGGCGATGGCCCGCTCCACGCCGATAGTCTGGTCGGCCTCGTTCCCGCGCCCGGTCTGGCCCACGTTGATGCGCACCACCGGGGCGCCCAGGTATTTCGCGCCCCGCATCAGCCGCTTGTTGTCCTCGATCTGCTTCTGGTTGGCCGCCTCGTTGTCGGCGACCAGGTTGCCGTTGAGGATCAGCGCGGTGAGAATACGCCCCTCCTCGCGGATGGCCTTCTTGAGGCGATCGAGCGACGCGTTGTCCCAGGCCTGGATGTAACGGGCGTTGATCGAGATGCCCCGGATGCCCAGCTTGCGGTAAAACGCCGGGACCTGCTCGATGGTCAGCTCCCCTTTGGTGAGCTTGTCGCGAAAGCTGTAAGTCTCGCAGCTCAGGATGCCGCCGCCCTTCAGGTAGTAGTCGGTAGTAGATGGGCGTTTGGCGGCGGTCATCCAGCCCCGTTCCTCCGGACCACCCATCCCCTCCGGCACGTTGACCACCAGCAGGCGCTTCGGCGCCAGGCCCACCGGAACCCGCGCCACCTCTTTAATCCTGTCGGTGTCGATCACCGAGACATCGTTCGAGCCGGCGTTCGAGACGTAGAGGAGCTTGCCGTCCAGGCCGAACGTCATCCAGTTAGGGGCCAGGCCCACCGGGACCGTTCCCAGCAGTTTGTTCTCCGGCTCCGAGAATCCCTCGACCGCGTTGCCGAACACGTTCGTGATCCAGAACTGCTTGTTGTCCGGTCGCAGGGCGATGCCGTGCGTGGGCGTGTAGCCGTAGGTGGAGACGTCCTGCACCTCGGCCGGCGGCAACTCGACCTTGTCGATGACCTTGCGCTGGGCGATGTCGGCGATCACAAAGCCGTGCAGGCCGGTGAGCGCCACGTACATGCGCTTGTTGTCGTTGGTGATGGCCGCCGGGCGCGGCTCTCCGCCCACCGGGATCGCTCCGAGGGCGCTCTGGGTGGCCACATCCACGATGGTGATCTTGTCCTCCCCCATGGAGGTTACGTAGACCCACTTGCCGTTGGGGGCGCGGTAGGCATTGTGGGGTGAGCGGCCTACGGGGATCGACTTGATGCGCTCGCGGGTCCTGGTGTCGACTACATCCGCATAGTTGGCGCTGCGGATGGGGGCGTAGACATAACGCCCGTCGGCCGAAAGAGCGATGTGGTTGGGCCGGTCGCCGATCTTCGCCTTCCACTGCACGGTGGAGGTGGCCGTGTCGATGGCTACGATGTCGTCGTCGGTCTCCCCGCTCACGTAGACGCGCCTGCCGTCCGCAGAAGCCTCCAGACCGTGCGGCGTGTCCCCGGTCTCGATGTTGCCGATGGTCTTATTGGTCGCGACATCGACCAGCGTGACGTCGTTGCCGCCGCTGTTGGTGACGTACAGAATCGCCCGTGGCCGCCCGTTCGGCGCCGCCACCGCCAGAGTCCCCATGGCCACACCAGCGCAGGCCAAGCCCCATTTGCCCAGTGACATAGCGTGCTCCTTGCGTCCTGGGACATTATACACAGGAGTCGGGAGATAGAACTCAGACGCGGGACTTCAGTTGCGGCTCCTCGGTTTGCGTGGCAGCGTTGGAGAACACCCAACTGGGAAGGCTGCGCCGGACCAGGAAGCGTCTTACTTCCTCTGGGTCGCGGTTCAGCAGCTTGCAACAGGAAACGAAGCTGAACTGCTCCTCGCTCGAATTCGCCATCCACCGAATGGCATCCTCGCGACGGCGGCCGGAGCCGCAGCGAATGTCCTCGATCGCCTGCACCAGTATCGCCCCAGCCAGCCGTTGGACCCCTCTCACGTCCACAAATCCCATCTCGGCTGCCGACGCCGGCTCGAGATTCTTGTCGTCGTCCATAGTTACCATTTACAGACATCACAGGCCAAGGGAACATAGAGTGCTCAACCGAATTGGGACAGGGTCATTGCCCTAGAATCTCCTGGGCATTTAACCCTAATGCCGTGTCTCCAGGACTCTTCCCACACGAAGCCCCGAGGTTCTTTAGCAGACCTAGCGGCTTTGCGAGAGCGTCCGTGAAGGCTTTGTCAAGTGCGGCAAAGCCCCCAGCCGCTGTGGCAAATTCCCCAAATCCCGACCCGAATCGTCCCGGCAACCCCGGATTTTCTAGATCCGGCTAGGGCAGGACCGTGGCACTCCCCGTGCAACCAGCCCCGGCATGAAGCGCTGTGTCGCCGTCTTGGTGTGGCTTGCGGCCGGTTTGGCCGCTCAGCCGCCTCCGGGGCCGGCGCTGGTTCCCTCCGACGAGCTGAACAAGGAGCTGCCGAAGTGGGTTCGTTTCAGCGGGGAATACCGGGCGCGGTTCGAGGGCTTCACCGGCGGCGGCTCGCGGCGCGACAGCGAGGACGCCTACTTTCTGAACCGCTTCCGCCTCAATCTGAAGCTGCAGCCGGCGGATTGGATGAAATTCGTCTTCCAGGGCCAGGACGCGCGTGTGTTCGGGAACGACATAGTCGGGTCGGCGCCGCCCTACCAGGACACGATGGACCTGCGCATGGCCTACCTGGAGCTGGGGGACCCGGAGAAAAAACCGCTCAGCGTGCGCGTGGGGCGCCAGGAGCTGGCCTTCGGCGAGCAGCGCCTCGTGGGCGCGCTGAATTGGACCAATGCCTCGCGGACCTTCGACGCCGTGCGGGCCACGTTCCGCTACAAGGGCTACCGGCTGGACGCCTTCGCCGCCTCTGTGGTGAACATCCGCGACGGCGAGTTCAACAAGAGACTCGACGGAAACAACCTGCACGGCCTCTACGGCGGCATCGAGAAGCTGGTGCCAAAAGCGACCCTAGAGCCATACGTGTTGTGGCGGCTGGCGCGCGGGCGGGACTTCAAGACCGTGGGCCTGCGCTGGGTGGGCAAGCTGCCGGCCAGCTTCGACTACGGGCTGGAGATGGCCGAGCAGGTCGGTACCACTGATGCGCGGGCGGGGCACTGGGTGTTGGGGTATACAATCAAAGGAGCGCAGTACAAGCCGCGGGTGTTCGCAGAATACAACTACGCCTCCCCGAGGTTCGATACGCTCTACCCCACGGGTCACGACAAGCACGGCCTTGCCGACCAGGCGAGCTGGCGGAACATTCATCACCTTAGGCCCGGAGTCGAGGTGAAACCGTCCCCGAAGTGGCTTCTCACTTCGAGCTACCATTCCTTTTGGCTGGTTGATCCGCGAGGCGGCCTCTATACCTCGGCCGCCAATCGCATCGCCAACCTGCCCGCCGGGCGCCACGTGGGGCAGGAGATCGATGTGCAAGCCGCCTACACTTTCTCCAGGCAGCTTCAGGTGGCGGGAGGCTTCGCGCACATCTTTCCGGGCGCGGTTTTGACGAAGGCGTACAACTTTCCGTATCTTATGGTGAGCAGCACTTTCTGACGATGGATCGTGGAACACGTTCTACGATCCACGATCTGCGGAGCCCGACTGGTATGCTAAATGCAGGCCAGTTGCAAGAACGCTTATGCCAAACACTGAGCCGACCACTGGACGCCGCGGCCTGATCCGGGCCCTGCTGCGCACGGGCTTTGGCGCCTCGCTGGTCTCCTTTCTGTATCCGGCAATGAAGTTCATGATGCCGCCCCCGGTGGCCGAGTCGGCGGCGAACCAGGTCTCGGCGGGCAGGGCCGACTTGAAGCCCAACAGCGCGCGGCTGTTCCGCTTCGGCAGCAAGCCGGCGCTTCTGGTGCGCACCCCCGCCGGCGAGATGCGGGCGTTTTCGGCGGTGTGCACGCACCTGAACTGCACCGTGCAGTACAACGACCAGTCCCACCAGATCTGGTGCGCTTGTCACAACGGGCAGTTCGACCTGAACGGGAAAGTAGTCGCCGGACCGCCGCCGCGGCCGCTCGAGCAGTTCACCGTCCACGTGCAGGGTGAAGAAGTGATCGTGGCGAAAGGGTAGGGCGGTTCTATACCCATTATGCTGAAGCGCGTCACAGACTGGCTGGAAGACCGGACAGGCTTCGACTCGGTCCGCGAGTTTCTCAAGCACAAGACGGTCCCCATCCATTCGGCCACGGTGTGGTACTACTTCGGCGGCATCACCCTGTTCCTGTTTGTGATCCAGGTGCTGACCGGCATGCTGCTGCTGCTTTACTACCGGCCCACGCCCGGCGAGGCCTTCGAGAGCGTGCAGTTCATCGTCACCCAGGTGCAGTTCGGCTGGCTGGTGCGGTCGATTCATAGCTGGTCGGCGAACCTGATGGTCCTGTCAGCGCTGATACACATGTTCAGCGTGTTTTTCCTCAAGGCCTACCGGCAGCCGCGGGAGCTGACCTGGCTGAGCGGAATGGTGCTGCTGTTCCTGGCGCTGATGTTCGGCTTCAGCGGCTACCTGCTGCCGTGGAACACCCTGGCGTTCTTCGCCACCAAGGTGGGAACCGACATGGCGGGAGTGATTCCGGGGGTGGGCCATTTCGTGCTTCGGTTCCTGCGCGGCGGCGAAGAGGTGACCGGCGCCACGCTGACGCGCTTCTTCGGCTTTCACGTGGCGGTGCTGCCGGGCCTGACCACGGTGCTGTTGCTGTTCCACCTGGCGTTGGTGCAGAAATGGGGCATGAGCTCCCACCAGCCGCCGGGCACGACCGTCCCCACCATGCCCTTCTTTCCCAACTTCGTGCTGCGCGAGCTGGTCGGCTGGTACGGGGCGCTGGCGGTGCTGGGCAGCCTGGCCGCCCTGTTCCCCTGGGAGCTGGGGACCAAGGCCGATCCGTTCGCCGCGGCGCCGAGGGGGATCCATCCGGAGTGGTATTTCCTGGCCGTGTTCTACACTCTCAAGCTAATACCTAGCAAGATCCTCGTGTTTGACGGCGAGGTGGTGGGGATCCTGGTGTTCGGCCTGGGAGCGTTGGGCTGGATGCTGATGCCGTTTTGGGATCGCCGGAGTGGGGGCGAGGAGCGGCATCGGCTGCTGACCGGCCTGGGCGTGTTCGTAATCGCCTACCTGGTGGTGTTTTCGGCATTGGGGTACTGGAGATGAAAAGCCGCTGGTGGATCCTCGTTGCAGCCCTGGCCGTGCCGCTGGCCGCGCAGACGGCGAAGAACACCTGCGTCGAGTGCCACGCCGCGCTCGACGGCGCGCTGGCCAAGCCGGCCCAGCTCTTTGACCGGGATATTCACAAGAAGAACGGCTTCTCCTGCGTGGACTGCCACGGGGGCGATCCCTCCACCGAGGATCCGACAAAGTCCATGAACCGGGCGCGCGGGTTCGTGGGCAAGATCAGCCGCCGCGACGCGCCCGCGCGCTGCGGCCGCTGCCACAGCGACGCCAACCTGATGCACCGCTTCGAGCCCCAGCAGCGCGTGGACCAGCTCGCGCAGTACCGGACCAGCGTGCACGGCAAGCGCCTGGCGGCGGGCGATACGCGCGTGGCCAATTGCGTCGATTGCCACAGCGTGCACGACATCCGCGCGGTGCGCGACGCCGAGAGCCCCGTGCACCCGCTGCGGCTGCCCGAAACCTGCGCCCGCTGCCACGCCGACGCCGAACACATGAAGGGATACAAGATCCCCACTGACCAGTTCGAGAAGTACCGCAAGAGCGTGCACTGGGATGCGCTGGCCAAGCGCGGGGACCTCTCCGCGCCGAGCTGCGCCACCTGCCACGGCAACCACGGGGCGGCACCCCCGGGCGTGGCCAGCGTCGCCCGCGTTTGTGGGTCTTGCCACGTGGTATTCGAGAACCTGTTCGCCAAGAGCCCCCACAGGAAGCCGTTCGACAGCATGGGCCTGGCCGGATGCGTGGTGTGCCACAGCAACCACGAGATCGCGCCCCCGACCGTGGCCATGGTCGGGACCGCGCCTTGCGCGGTGTGCCTGAACTGCCACGGCGAGGGTGACAAGGGCTACCAGGCCGCGGCGCGGATGCGGTCGCGGATCGACGAGCTGGAGGGTTCCTTGAAGCGGGCGGACTCGATCCTAAGACAAGCCGAGAGCTCGGGCATGGAAGTCTCCCAGCCGCTGCTCGACCTGGGAGCCGGCAACGAAAACCTGGTCAAGGCCAAAGTCGACCTGCACAGCTTCGATCCGGCGATGGTGGACACGGCAGTGAGCAAAGGCCTCGAAATCGGCCAGGCCGCACAGCGGGCCGGCGAAAAAGCGATGGTCGAGCGCGACTATCGGCGCAAGGGCCTGGCCCTCTCGCTCGTGACCATCGCCGTCACCATGGCCGGATTGTGGCTGGCGGTACGGGAGATCGACCGGCGCAGGAATCACACCTGACGCGAGGAGGTGCTCAATGATTGCCTGGCTGCTGGCCGGAGCGCTGTTCTCAGGGCCGGTCACGCTGGACAAGATCAGCAGCGCTGAGATGTGCGGACGCTGTCACCGCGATATCCTGCGGGCTTGGAAGACGTCGGTCCATGCCGAGGCCCTCGAAGACCCGCTGTTTCAGGACGCC
>JACQDI010000366.1 GCA_016201195.1 Acidobacteriota bacterium
GCCCATGGGCACATACCAGACATCCGCGCGGTTCGAGATGTAGCGCAGGTGCTGCTCGTAGAAGCCTTCGGGGCCGTAGTCGAGCCACTGTGGGTGCGAGAGGAAGTTGTAGATCCCTCCGTGGTTGTAAACCTCGTCAAATTTCCGGTTCACTTCGGCGACATCGGTGCGGCCGGCGGGGGCGATGCCGCCCTTCTTCTGCACCACCTGGGTGTAGGTGGCGTTGTAGCGGTTTGGGTCGTAGGTTTGCAGGTCCGGGACGCTGTGGCCGCCGGCGGCTTCGTTGGGATAGTTGCGGGCCACCAGGTACCCGGCGCGCTCCAGCTTGCGGTGAACGAATTCGTAGTTGGCACATAGGCCGCAGGGGTAGGCGAAGGACCAGACGTGCGCCTGGCTGGTTTCGCGGAGAATGTCGTCGCGGGAGCCGGCCAGCTCGTGGTCGCTGTAGGAGAAGAAGCAGAAGCGCAGGGTGGGCGGCCAGAGGCAGGGATGCGAGCGCGAGTGGGAACCGATCTCGTGGCCGTTGGCGGCGGCGCGGCGCAGGATGGGCCACAGGTCGGCGATGGGGCGCCTCTCGGTGCTGATGAAGATGGTCGCCTTGATACCGTACTTGTCCATGGCCTCGATGGCCGCGGGCACGTACTTGGTCGAGTCGTCGATGGTGTGGGTGACCACGGCGCGCGCGCCGTTCAGATACTTGCTCAGGCGCACCCCCGGGTCGACGGCCCCGCGTGGTGGCGCCGCCGGCGCGCGCGTGGGAAAAAAGACGGTCAAGTCGGACCAAGCGAGGTGTTTCTTCCGCGCCTCCAGGCCGAACCAAATCAGAGCGGCGCCGGCGGCGAGCACGACCAGCCATTTCATGATTCGCATGAGGTTAGTTTACAATCGTCCCCCCTTTTGGTCAGAGCTGCCTCACGATCAGGCCGGGAATTGCCTGGAAGTGGCGGACGTTTTCCGTCGCTACCGCGAAGCCGAGCTGTAAAGCCGTTGCTCCAATGAGCAGATCCTCGAATGGCAGATGGACGCCTCGCTCAGTCTCCTCGCCGGAGATGATGCCGGCCCGTGGGGCGATCTCGGGGGTGATCGGATGCATCGTCATGGTGGCCATCAACTCCTCGACGAAGGCCTCGCGGCGCTGGCGCTGCCCTTCGAGCTTCGCCCGTCGGATGCCATGCGTCAGCTCGACGATGGTGACTACCGAAACGCCTATCTCGGTCTCCCCACACGCCCTCCGAACCTGCGCGAGGATCTCCGGGACACTGTGGCCGCGGCGCTCTGCGGTGACGATGATGCTCGTGTCGAGGATCAGTCCCACGACGACGGATTCCAGGGCCGACGGTTCTGGGCGATCTCCTCGACATCGGCTGCGAAGTCCGGGTCCAGGGTGATCGCGTAGCCCCGCTCCTTCTCGCGCTGCTCGGCCACCGCAATGCAGTCGGAGATGGTCCGGCGCAACGGCTGCGGCGGCTTGATCACCGCAATGGGCCGGTTGTCCTTCTCGATGATGACCTCCACGCCTTGCTGCACCTTCTCCAGCACGGACTTCAGGTCGCGGACGACTTCGGCTTCCGTCATGTGCAGGGCGGTCATGTCTTTGATCATAACTCTTCTTCCTCGCAGTCGTCTCAGATGCCGGAGGTGCGCTAACCTTAGCACACCAACCAGATGCCTGGTCCGTGTCAGCCATTTCACGATTCGCATGGGGTTAGTTTACAATCGTCGATTACCCTTATGCGCATCGTCACCGAGTTTGCCTTCACCGCTGAAGAAGTCGCGCAGATCACGGCTGTCGGGCGGAACGTGGAGCTGGTCCTGTGCCGGACGCGCGACGAGTTCCTGGCCCAGTTGCCCGAGGCCGAGGTGATCTACGGCAGCGTGGACCAGGAGATCCTCGGCCGGGCGAAGAAGCTGAGGTGGGTGCAGGCCGGGGCGGCGGGCGTGGAGGCGATGGCCCTGGCCATGAAAGACAGCCCGGTGACGGTCACCAACTTCGCGGGCACGTTCGCCCCGGCCATTTCAGAAACGGCGATGGGCATGCTGATTTGCCTTGCGCGGGGGATCAACCGCTGGTACGTGCCGCAGTTTTTGGCGCGCAAGTGGGAGCCGATGGGGACGACCAAGAGCGACCACCACGTGGAGATCAGCGGCCGCACCATGGGAATTGTGGGCCTCGGGGGCATCGGCACGGCGGTGGCCCGCCGCGCCTGCTACGGCTTCGACATGAGGATCCTGGCCGTTGACGTGCGGCCGATCATCAAACCCCATTTCGTCGCCGAGTTGCGGGACCCGGGTTGGCTCGCAGAGATGGCCGCGCAGGTGGATGTTCTGGTCACGGCCGCGCCTCACACGGCGGAGAGCGACAGAATCATCAACGAGAGCGTCTTCCGGGTCATGAAGAAGACGGCGTACTTTCTGGCGCTTTCGCGGGGGAAGCTCTTTGACGACATGGCGCTGGTGAAAGCCCTCCAGGAAGGCTGGATCGCCGGCGCGGGTCTCGATGTGTTCCCCCAGGAGCCGCCGCCCTCGGACCACCCGATCTACGATTGCCCCAACGTCGTGATGACGATGCACACCTCGGGGTGGGGCCCCGACCGCCAGAAGCGCCTGATCGCGTTGTTTGCCGAGAACGTCCGGCGGTATTCGAACGGCCTTCCGCTGTTGAACCAGGTGGATAAGCAGAAGGGGTATTAGGAGGACCATCATGGCGAAACAACTCTGCCTGATCACAGTCCTGCTGACCGCTGCCCTCGGCCTGTGGTCGCGCCTCAGCGAGCAGACCGCGCCGGCGCCGCGAGACGAGCTGGCGAAACAAGTCGAAGCGATGCAGAAGCGTCTCGACGCATTGGAACGCCGCGGATCGCCGCCGAGCGCCGCTCCGGCAGTGGACTCTCGCCTCGACCGCATCGAGAACCGCCTGACTCGGCTGGAGGAACGCAGCTTGCAGTACCGCTCCGGCGATCCTCCGCCGGGGTCCTACAATCTGCTCGAAAGGCGCATCCAGGTGCTGGAGCAGGAAGTGGCCCGGCTGCGCCGGTGAGCCGCGTATTAGACTAAAGCGAGGAGGAACGATGAGGAAACTGGCCCTGATAGCTCTGCTCGTGAGCGGCTCGACCGTTTATGCCGAGGAACCGTGGAAGCCCCTGTTCAACGGGAAGGACCTCGCGGGGTGGGAGCACGTGGGGCCAGGGAGCTTCGCGGTAGAGAACGGGCTGCTGACCACTCACGGGGGCATGGGACTGCTGTGGTACACGCGGGAGAAGTTCGGCAACGCACTGATCCGGGCGGTGTTCCGGGCCAACACGACCAGGGGCAATTCCGGGGTGTTTATCCGCATCGCGGATAGGCCGCGGGATCCCTGGTACGGGGTCCACTTCGGCTACGAGGTGCAGGTCGAGGAGGCGGGCGATGATTACCATCGCACCGGGGTGATCTACTCGATGAACAAGGCCCAGGCCAAGCCGCCTTCGGGGCCGGACGGGTGGAACACCATGGAGATCGCCCTCGATGGGCAGCGGACGATCGTGTTCGTCAACGGGGTGAAGGTGACCGACTTCTACGGCTCCCAAGCGGTGCCGGAGCGCAAGATGTGGTACGAGCCCGAGCGCGGCCCCCGGCCGGATGCGGGCTATATCGGGGTGCAGAACCACGACGCGGCCTCGACGGTCCAGTTCCGCGAGGTCAGCGTGCGGCCGCTCGATCCGGCGCGGCGCTCGGCGGCGATGGGGTTTCAGGACTGGAGCAAGGTTCCCTCGCAGAAGTTGCCCGACGGGCTGAGCCGGCAGATCCTGTTCGGGAAGAACATCATGTTCGTGAGGGTGGTATTTCCCGCCGATGCCGCTCCGGCGGCCCATCACCATCCGCACGAGCAGTGGACCCTGGTCGAAAAGGGCCCGGTCCTGTTCCAGGTGGGAGGCGAGGAGCGAAGGCTCGAGAGCGGGGCGATGGTCTATATCCCGTCGGATGTGATGCACGGCGCCCGCAGCTTGGGGAGCGCGGCGGTGCTTGTGGACGTTTTCTCCCCGATCCGGGAGGATTTCTTGCAGTAGGCTGTTAGCGCAGCTTCACGGCACGGCCGGTCTTGATCGACTCCAGGGCGGCGTCGATGACCTCGTTGACCCCGACGTTGATCTCCAGGGCGGTCA
>JACQDI010000367.1 GCA_016201195.1 Acidobacteriota bacterium
GGACGCCACCCCCGAGCAGGAGATGAACTACCTGCGTACCGACTACCAGAAGGCGCATCCCATCCCCGCCTGGATGCGCGTCCCGGTCAGCTCCGAGAACTTCCTGAAGTTCGGCGCCTCGACCACGCCCACGCTGATGCTGGTCGATCGCCACGGGACCGTGAGGTTCTACAATCCCGGCAAACTTCCCTACGAGGAACTGGTCGCGAAGATCCGGCCTCTGCTTCGCCCGCGCACGTAGCCTCATGTACCTAACCCTGGAACAGCGGGTGCGCGACGCCTTCGCCGCCCACATCCGCAACGCCTATTCGCTGGACATTCCGATCGTCGTCGAACAGCCTCGCGACGCCCAGTTCGGCGAGCTGGCACTGCCCGCCGCCTTCGCCCTGGCCAAACAGCTTCGCCAGCCGCCCCGCAAGATCGCCTCCGAGCTGGCCTCGGCCATCGCTCCCATCCCTGGCATCGCCGAGCTGGAAGTCGCCGGCAACGGCTACATCAATGTTCGCTTCGACCGCGCCGCCTACGCTGCGGCCCTGCTCCAAGGCGAGCCCGCCCCGCCCCCCGCCCCCGGCAAGATCATCGTCGAACACACCAACATCAACCCCAACAAGGCCGCTCATATCGGCCACCTGCGCAACGCCGTACTCGGCGACGCCTTCGTGCGCATGCTCCGCGCCCGCGGCCACCAGGTCGAGGTGCAGAACTACATCGACAACACCGGCGTCCAGGTCGCCGACGTGGTGGCCGGCTTCCACTTCCTCGAAAACAAAACGCCTGAAGATGTCTCCGCCCTGATCGCCGACCCCGCGGTCCGCTTCGACTATTACTGCTGGGACCTCTACGCCCGCATCTCGCGCCACTACGAAACCGACCCGGCAGCCCTCCACTGGCGCGCGGAGACGCTCCACTCGATCGAGGAAGGCCGCGCCCCGCTCGTCGAAATCGGCCACCTGGTCGCCGACGCCATCGTCGAACTGCACCTGAACACCATGCTGCGCCTGGGAGTCCAGTACGACGTGCTGCCCCGCGAGAGCGAGATCCTGCACCTCCAGTTCTGGGCCACGGCCTTCGAGCTGTTGAAGCAACGCGGCGTGATCCATCTCGAGTCCGAGGGCAAGAACGCCGGCTGCTGGGTGATGCCCGCCGAAGCCTTCCGCGAATCCGGCGAAGACACCGAAGACTCCAAAGTCATCGTCCGCTCCAACGGCACCGTCACCTACGTGGGCAAGGACATCGCCTACCAGCTCTGGAAATTCGGCCTGCTCGGCCGCGACTTCCGCTACCGCCGCCTGCGAACCTACCCGGACGGCCACGAGCTGTGGGTCTCAACCGATGAACCCCAGCCCGGCCTCGCGCCGTCGTTCGGCGGCGGCTCGCGCGTCTACAACGTGATCGACGTGCGCCAGAGCTACCTCCAGCGCGTGGTGCAGGCCGGGCTGCGTGCCCTGGGCTGCGAGCGCGAAGCCGAAAACTCCATCCACTTCGCCTACGAGATGGTCGCCCTCTCGCCGCGCTGCTGCGCCGAGCTGGGCATCGAGCTTTCCGAAGAGGACCGCCGCCGCCCCTACATCGAGGTCTCCGGCCGCAAGGGACTCGGCGTCAAGGCCGACGACTTCATCGACGCCCTCCTCGACAAGGCCCTCGAAGAAGTCCGTAGCCGCCACCCCAACGATTCGCCCGAATACCAACGCTCGATCGCCGGCTGCATCGCCATCGGCGCCTTGCGCTACTTCCTACTCAAGTTCACCCGCGCCTCGGTGATCGCTTTCGACTTCCAGGAGGCCCTCGCCTTCGAGGGCGAGACCGGACCCTACGCCCAATACGCAGCCGTCCGTGCCCGCAATATCTTCAACAAGCTTCGCGAGCGCGGCGAGACGCTTCCCGATTTCGCCGCCGCCCTTAGCGAGCCGGCCTTCGCCCGCCAGCTCGCCAGCGAAGACTTCTGGCAGGTGCTCCTGGGCGCCTCCCAGGCCGACTCGGTGATCGAAAAGGCCCTCGCCGCCGGCGAGCCCGCGCACTTAGCCCGCTACGCTTTCCAGCTCGCCCAGTCGTTCAACAACTTCTACCACCAGCACCACATCCTCAGCGAATCCGACCGCGAGAAGCGCACCTTCCTGCTGTGGATGACCCAGTTCTTCGCCTCCCAGCTCGCACGAGTCTTGGCTATACTGGGAATCGACACCCCCGAGGTGATGTGAGTGCTGGCGTGCGCCCCTAGCCCAACGCGGCGATCGCCCGGAACCCCTCCTGCAACGCCGGATACAAACCTCGAAACACCGGATAGCGCCGCGCGTACGCTGCGGCCGCCTCCCGGCCGGGGGCGGTCCGGTCCACCTCCCGAATCGTCGCCCCGCAGGCCTCCGCCACCGTTCCGTACTGCCCGGTCCCTACCATCGCCAGCAACGCCACGCCATAGGCCGAGCCTTCCTGGGTCTCGAGCGTAGCGAAGGGCTTATCGAAAATGTCGGCCAGCATCTGCCGCCAGAAGGGGCTCCGCGCTCCACCTCCGGAAGCCCGCACTGCCTTTACTCCAATCCCCAGTTCCTCAATAACTTCCAGGCAATCCTTCAAGCTGTACGAGACGCCTTCCAGCGCCGCCCGCACCAGCTCGGCCCGGGTGTGTTTGGCGGTCAATCCGACCCAGCCGCCCCGCGCCGTGGCGTCCAGGTGCGGCGTCCGCTCGCCCATCAGGTAGGGCAGCCAGTAGAGGCCGTCGCACCCGAGCGGCGCCCGCGCCGCCTCCGCCGTGAGCTGGTCATAATCAGCACCCGGCGCAAGCTGGTTGCGGAACCACTGCAAGCTCAGGCCCGCCCCCTGGGTCACCCCCATCACGTGCCACTTGCCCGGCACGGCGTGGCAGAACGTGTGGACCCGCCCCGCCGGATCGTAGGCGACCTTCTCCATGTGCGCGAACACCACCCCCGAGGTGCCGATGGTGCAGGACACAATTCCCGCTTCGACGATCCCGTTGCCCACCGCACTCGCCGCCTGGTCTCCCCCGCCTCCCACCACCGGCGTGCCCGCCTTCAACCCGGTCGCCGCCGCCGCGCGCGCGGAAATGCGGCCGGTCACCTCCGGCGATTCCACGACCCGCGGCAGCAACTCCTTATCGAGCCCCAGCCCCTCCACCATGGCCGCCGACCACCGCCGATTCACCACGTCGAACAGCGCCGTGCCCGAAGCGTCGCTCACCTCGCTGGCAAACTCCCCGGTAAGACAGAACCGGATGTAGTCCTTGGGCAGGAGCATCTTGCGTGCGCGCTCATACGATGCTGCGTCGTGGTCGCGCACCCACAGCAGCTTGGGAAGGGTAAACCCGGTGAGCACCGGGTTCGCGATCGCAGCGAGCACGCGCTCGCGCCCGAGCTTAGCGTTGATGGCGTCAACCTGCGGCTGGCTGCGCTGGTCGCACCAGATCAGCGCCGGCCGGATCACGGCATGGCTCGCGTCGAGCAGCACCAGGCCGTGCATCTGCCCGGAAAGCCCGACGCCCGCCACCTGCTCGCCGCGAATGCCGCTTTGGTTGAGCACACCGCGGATCGCCGCCTGTGCCGCCTCCCACCAGTTTTCCGGCCGCTGCTCAGCCCACAGCGGCTGCGGCATCTGCACGTCTTCGTGAGGAGCCGTGAAGCCGGCGGCTACATGGCCTCCAGCATCGACCAGCAGCGCCCGCGTCCCGCCCGTGCCCGTATCGAGCCCCAACCAATAGCTCATAGTTCAGACCAATTCGCGCGGCCACGTGGGGCGGACTTCAGTCCGCGCCGGGCTTCAGCCCGGCTGTTTCTGTACTCAACGCGGCGCGCCTCATAGCACCAGGCGCGCCGCGCCGTAGAGCCCCGCCAAGTCGCCCAGTTCCGCCTTGTCGATGCGCGTATCCGACTGCCGCAGGGTCAGCGACCGCTTGCGCGTTTCCTCGAGCATCACCGGGGCGAACAGGTCCCAGGCGTGCAGCACGCCCCCGCTCAGCAAGTAGAGCGGGAAGTTGAAGGTGTTGATCAGCACGCTCAATCCCATCCCCAGCGCGCGCCCCATGCGCTCGAAGATCGAACGCGCCTCGGCGTCCCCCTCCATCGCCACCTCGTAGACCACGGCGGAGGTAACCGCGTCCGCGTGCCGCGCCAGTCCCGGCGAGCGGCCCGCCTGAATCTCTTCGTTGGCCATCCGCACAATCGCCGTGGCCGATGCCTGCGTTTCCAGGCACCCCGTCGAACCGCACCCGCAGGCCGCCGCACCGTCCCGCGGGTCCACCAGGATGTGCCCCAGCTCCCCGGCCATGCCCAGGTAGCCGTGCAGCACCTGCCCTCCGGAGATGATCCCGCCGCCGATTCCGGTCCCCAGCGTCAGCAGCACCAGGTCGTCTACCCCGCGCCCCGCCCCCATCCATTTCTCGCCCAGCGCTGCCGCGTTCGCGTCATTCTCCAGAATCACCTTCGTTGCGAGCCTCTGCTCCAGCTCGTCGCGCATGGGAAAGTTCTCCAAGCCGGGCAAGTTTGGAGACTTGGTAATGATTCCTTTCTCGAGCAGGATAAACCCCGGCACCCCGATCCCGATCCCCAGTAACCTCTCCCCCAGGTGCTCGCCGGTCACCTTCCGGATCCCCTCGGTGATGGTCTGAATCAAGTGCTCGCGCCCCGCCCCAATGTTGGTCGGCACGCTGATCTTCTCCAGCATCTGCCCCTCGGGTCGGAACGCCGCCACCCGCAGGTTGGTGCCGCCCAGATCCACTCCAATCGCGTAGTCAGGCACGGGATACCTCGAACCCACCTATCCTACACGAAACTTCTGCCTGCTACCCTACGTATATAGGGATAGCCCATGGCCGCCCCAGCCCGCTCTACCGCTGCGTTCGTGGAAGCCGTCAAGGTGGCCTTGCATTCGCTCCAGGGCCACAAGCTGCGCAGCTTCCTGACCCTGCTGGGGATCATTGTGGCCACCACGACCCTGATTGGCGTCATCTCCCTGATCGAGGGCATGGACCGTTACATCGCCGCCAACATCGCCGACATGGGCAGCAACGTCTTCGTCATCGAGCGCTTCCCGATCGTGGGCGACATGACCCCCAAGAAGTGGATGGAGATGCGCCGCCGCAATCCGCCCCTCCGGCAGGAAGAATACGAGTTCCTGAAGGAAAAGGTGACCCTTGCCCGCGAGGTCGGCCTCTCGGCCGCCGGTCCCCGCGTGGACGTGCGCCTCGCCGACCAGGTGTCCTACGACGTCGACTTGCGCGGCGTCACCCCCAACATGATCAACATCGTGCCGCTGCGCGTAGCCGCGGGTCGCTACATCTCCGACCAGGATAACAACAAGCGCGTCGCGGTCACCTTCATCGGCCACGACCTGCGCCAGAAATTCTTCCCCAACGTGGACCCCATCGGCAAGACCGTCTCCGCCCAGGGGCGGCCGTTCGAGGTGATCGGCGTGGCCGTTTCCCAGGGCAGCGTCTTCGGCCAGTCCCGTGACAACTTCCTGCTCATCCCGGTGGAGACCTTCTTCAAGATGTACGGCCGGCAAACCTGGAAAACTGTCCAGATCGCCGCCCAGAGCCCGGAGGTGATGGAGCGGACCAAGGACCAGGCGCGCATGATGTTCCGCGCCTACCGCCATCTCAGGCCCGGCGAGGATGACAACTTCGGCCTGTTTGCCGCCGACTCCATCATGGGCCTGTGGAACCAGCTCACCGGCACCCTCGCCGCCACCATGGTCGGCATCGTCTCCGTGTTCATGGTCGTGGGCGGCGTAGTTATTATGAATATCATGCTGGCCGCGGTCACCGAGCGCACCCACGAGATCGGCATCCGCAAGTCAGTGGGCGCCCGCCGCACCGACATCCTCCAGCAGTTCTTGGTCGAGGCGGCGATCCTCGCCGGATGCGGCGGCCTGATCGGGACGCTCGGCGCCTGGATCGCCGCCGTGGTGGTCCGCAACTTCACCCCCGTCCCCATGGCCGTGCCCTACTACGCCGTCTTCCTGGCCGTGGGCATCTCAGCCGCGGTGGGAATCTTCTTCGGCATCTACCCCGCGCACCGGGCCGCCAAACTCGACCCCATCGAGGCGCTGCGAGCGGAAACATGAGAGCCTACCTCCAATCCAGCGTCCCCCTCGCCTTCCAGACCCTGCGCGAGCACAAGCTGCGCTCCTTCCTCACCGTGCTCGGCATCATCATCGGCACCAGCACCGTCATCGCCGTCAGCGCCATCGTCGTGGGCTTCGATTCCACCGTCACCGGCTTCGTCAAGGAATTCGGCGGCAACACCGCCATGGTGTTCAAGTTTCAATTCGGCTTCCGCTTCAATAACCTGACCAAAGAGGAGCGCACGCGCAAGCCCCTGACCCTCAACGACGCCCGGGCTATCTCCGAGCGCTGCCCCACGGTCGAGGCCGTAAGCCCCTACCTGTTCCCCCCCTGGAACACCATCCACCGCATCAAGTACAAGGGCGACGACATCTACCGAATCGACATGGGCGGCACCGAGGCCGGCTACGCCAGCGGCGGCACGGTGATGAAGATGGGCCGCTTCTTCTCCGATGTCGAGAACCTTCACCACATGCCGGTGGTCGTCATCGGCGAAGACATCCAGCGCGCCTGGTTCCCCTTCGTCGATCCCATCGGCAAGTGGGTCGAGGTCGACGGCCACAGCCTCCAGATCGTGGGCGTGATGCAGCGCCCCTCTTCGAGCTTCGCCAACCAGGAGGACCGCCGCGTCCTGCTCCCCTACTTCACCATGCGCAAGATGTTTCCTAACGCCCAGGAGCATATGCTGGTGGTGATCGCCCAGCCCGGCAAGCTGCCCCAGGCCATCGACGAGGTGCGCACCGTGCTGCGCATCCAGCGCCGCGTGCCCTTCGACAAGCCCGATAACTTCTACATCAACACCGCCGAGCAGATGATCGCCGACTTCCGCCGCATCACCGCCATGGTGGCCATCGTCACCGTGGTGCTGAGCTCCATCGGGCTGCTGGTGGGCGGCATCGGAGTGATGAACATCATGCTCGTGTCGGTCACCGAGCGCACCCGCGAGATCGGTGTGCGCAAGGCCATCGGCGCCCGTCGCGGCGACATCACCGTCCAGTTCCTGATCGAGGCGGTGACCCTGACCCTCATCGGTGGCGTGCTGGGGATCCTCTTCGGCTGGGCCATCGCCGTCGCCGTCCGTCTCATCTTTCCGTCTTTGCCGACCCTGGTGCCCCTCTGGGCCGTCGCCCTGGGAGTCGTGGTCTCCGCCGCCGTGGGCCTGTTCTTCGGCATCTGGCCCGCCTCCAAGGCCGCCCGCCTCGACCCGGTTGTGGCGCTCCGCTACGAATAGAATGTGTGGCGCGACCGACACCAGGCCGGGGAGCCAAGTGGCCGTCATTGTCTTGCCGGAGGCGTGCGCAAAGGAGATCTTCAGGCAGTTAATGCCGCTACGCTAACTTGGCCCTGAGAACGACGCTGGTGAGCAACTCGATAAGAAGACCAATCACCATGCCAAGCACGAGCACGAGTACTGCCGCGACGTCAGGTGACATCTCCAATAGCGTTGACATCAACCGCACGGCAAACGCTGCCGGGAGGCTAACGATAAACCCGAGCAGCAGCCCGTGCCACCACCAGCTCATCCTCCAGGCACTGTTGCCGATAACGAATCCCAAGACCGCGCGCCCCAGAATGATTGTTGCAATTGCAGACCGGGGGAGTGGCTTAGGCGCCGCGAAC
>JACQDI010000368.1 GCA_016201195.1 Acidobacteriota bacterium
CCGATGCGCCCGCGCATTCGGGTCCGCGCGGTCCCCGCCCGCGCCGAGGGGGCCGGGTGTATCGCCCATTAAACACGCCGCCAGGTTGGGGTCGGCGTAGTCGTTACATCCTAACGGACCCGGCGTATAAGCGGGCGTGATGTGGAGACTGAGGTTGGTGCTACACTCCTTTCGGCACGAGTTCGCCATAGTTCGTACAAAGTATACACCGGGTGTGCGACGTGGAAGTTGGACTCAAGCCGCCCGGCGCGCCTCCCAGTAATCCTCAAACCGGCCGTTGAGGTGGCAGGACCTCAGGGCGACGATAGCGTTGGCGCCGCGAACGGTCCAGAACATCCCGGACTGTTTGAGACGGGAACCGATCACGGTCTTGCAGCCCGCTTCGATCACGCCGGAGCCTACGAACAAGTGTTGGCGGCGAAACTGGGGATAACGCATGCGCTCGGCATTGCGCTCAAAGTAATCTGCCTCGGTGCGGATCTGCTCGGCCACCTCGGGATGGGTTGACGCAATGGTACGTAGCGAAAGCACCAGCTTTTCGATTTTCCCCTTATCGAGCGAGCGACGTTGGTGAGCCTTGATCCAACACTTTTGACTCGTCTCGTCATGGGGGTGCAGCCTGCGAGCCACGATCCACAGGTGCTGGCGAGCGTGATAGAGATCGACAATCTGAACCGCGCCCGGGAAGTATTGCTCGGCCAGATTCCAGATCCATTCCGCGCCATCGCCCATTACCACTTTCTTTTTCGCGCGGCTCCAGCCGCGCTTCCAGGCTTCCAGATAGATGCGCTTGCCAAACTCTTCGGCGGTTTCGATGGCGCCGGTGTAAGTGGTGGAATCTGGGTCGCGGATGGGATAGCCTTTCTTATCCCACGTGGTCTGGGTGAAAACGCATCCCAACTTGGCTTCGCGCGTATGCGCCGGTTGGCCTTCCATCTTACCCTGCCGGCCCACCGTCTCTCTGTTCACCACGGGTACACCGGTCCCATCCATTTGCACATACAGGAGGGGGACCCCTTCTCCCACTACCAGCGGCAAATCCAACTGCCTGGCTCGCTGGATCTCCTGCTGCGTGCCTTTCGCGATATCGGCTCCGATCGCCTCCGCCGTGCGCTCCACCGCTTTGGTGGTCACCTTCAACCCGGCCAGGGCTTGCATCTGCTCGCGGCCGTGATCGAACGGGGCCGCTGCTCCCACCACCGCCAACATGCGGCGCACGCCGGGCGAGACTTCCCTGTCCACGATGTCCAGTTCCACATCGGCAGGGA
Organism: Acidobacteriota bacterium; assembly: GCA_016201195.1. Taxonomy (GTDB): domain Bacteria; phylum Acidobacteriota; class Terriglobia; order Bryobacterales; family JACQDG01; genus JACQDI01. The sequence goes on from JACQDI010000368.1 coordinate 1,269, forward strand.
ACTGCCCTTGATGACATCGCGAACAAAGGTAATAGGGGCGCGAAATCTGCGCCGGGCCTACCACGGTGAGCACTGGTTTAGAGCGGAGACCCTGATACTGCGCATGGTGACCACAAGGGCATGGCCACTGACGCTGATCTTCAGCCGGCGCTTCGCCCTGCAGCAGTTCGCTTAGGGCGGCTGCTCCGGCTTGATGCAGGGCGGTTCGCAACGCAGTCTCCACGGCCTCCAGATCAGTACGGCCGTTTTTGCGACGCTGCGCAAAGATACGGGCTAACAATTGGTTTACTTCCTGCGCAATCTCCTGATGGACTGCAGCAGCCGTTTTTTTTCCTCCGCGCTCCAGGGCTCGACTGCCGCCTGGGTGGGGCGCAGTCGACAGATCTTTCGATTCACCTCCATCAGCGCCTGACTGAGTTGCTCGAAGTTTCGGAACTCGGCAACCTCCTGCTCGGCCTTGTGCCAGGCGTCGCGGTTCGGCAGGGACTCGGTGACGGTCTTTCCCTCCTTCTTATAGGTGAGCTGAAAATGGGGTCCGTGGCCGGGGTCCTGGGGGCGGGCACAATGACAGTTGGGTTTGCCGCAACGGCGGAAGACGGCGCCGACCGAACCGGGACGCATATCTTGCAGTTGAGCAAAACGGCGCAACAGGGACGCTCTGGAAGCCTCCAGAGAAGGGATGTCGTCGGGCATAGTGTGGCTCCTTCTCTGAAAGTATATAATACTTTAAGAAATTAGCTTCGGACACCCCTGCCGCTCAAATCGTTACTCCTGGGTCGCACACCCCTTCGTGCCGAAAAAGTCCCAGGACATCGGCTCGGAGGTATAAAGCCCGCGGATCTCACCGGCGATCGCCGTCCCATCCGGATATTGCCAGGAGATAGACTGCGTGTTGGGCGTCTGCCCCTGATCTTGGTAGCCGAAGCGGCCACCCCAGGAGTGAATCTTGGCAGGCAGCCCCTTTTTCATCCCCCACCGCGAGATGTCCACCAGGTGAATGCCGTTGTTACCGAGCTCCCCGTTCCCAAAGTCCCAGAACCAGTGCCAGTTGTAGTGCACCAGATTGCCGTGGTAGGGCTGTTCGGGAGCCGGGCCAAGCCACAGATCCCAGTTAAGCCAGGAGGGCGGCGCCTCGATGGGCTTGAAGCCGATGGAGTCCCGGTTGCCCGGGAAAAACCACTTCGCCAGGTAAATGTTTCCGATGGCGCCCTCGTGGAGGAGTTGAACAGCCTTGCGAAACCGGCCCATGGAGCGGCGCTGCGTGCCGCCCTGCACAATGCGGTTATACTTTCGGGAGGCTTCCACCAGCTTCTGGCCCTCGAAGAAATTGTACGAGACAGGCTTTTCGACGTAGACGTCCTTTCCCGCCTTCATCGCCCAGATCGCCGTAAGCGCGTGCCAGTGATTGGTGGTGGCGATGATGACGGCATCGATCGTTTTGTCATCAAAGACGCGGCGCATGTCAGACTCGACCCGAGCCCGCTTTCCGGCCTTCTGCAAAACCCACGTGGCGGCCTTTTCAGCACGGTTTCCGTCGGGATCGACTACAGCGCCGATTTCCACTCCTGCGATGTTAGAGAAAGCGTGGAGCAGTTGGGTCCCACGGCTTCCCACGCCGATGACGGCTACCCGTACGTTGTCATTGGGGGTTGCCCGCAGGGTCGATGTTCCGAGGGAAATGCCGGCATAGAGAAAATCTCGACGTTTCATGCCGAGCATTGTAACAGACCGGGCTCGAAGCCTGCGGTGCGCCGGAATAGGTAAGCCACAACTGCCGGACGGCGCTTGGATCTCGCTGATCGGCCTCCGGTCGAATGGAGCCCGTAAGGCCTCTGAGCGGAAGAACCGGCGCCGGCGCTGTGATAATCTGAGTGATAGAGCCTCGCAGGAGGCGTGGGCATGTCGACTGCCGAACAAGTCTCGCAGCCCCTTGTTACCGGGGAGAAACTCTCGCGGGAAGAGTTTTTGCGCCGCTGGGAGGCGCTGCCAGAGCTGAAATTCGCGGAGTTGCTGGAAGGGGTGGTATACGTGCCGTCGCCATTGAGCATTTCCCACGGGTCAAGTGAGGTTCCCGTCGTTGTTTGGCTGGGGTATTACGCAGGCTTCACCCCGGGCTGCGAGGCGGCCAGCAACACTACTTGGCTCATGCTGGAGGATGCCCCGCAACCGGACTGCTGTCTGAGGATTCTCCCGGAACACGGCGGCCAGTCCGGCGTGGAACGCGGCTACGGCTGTGGCGCACCCGAGTTGATTGTCGAGGTGTCTGTCTCCAGCGCCGCCCGCGACCTGGGCCCGAAGCTCCGCCTGTACTGCGGCGGCGGTGTTCAGGAGTACATCACCGTTCTCATCGAGGAATGCCACGTGATCTGGCGCCGCCGGGTCTCGGGGGCGTGGGCGGCTGTGGAGCCCGACTCCGACGGCTTGTTCCGATCCGGGGTGTTTCCCGGCCTGTGGCTGGATCCGGCCGCTTTGTTGCGCAAAGACGTTCGCCGGCTCACGGAAGTGGTGAACCAGGGCTTGCGGTCCCCGGAGCACCGCGAATTCGTGGGAGCGCTGCGGAAAAGGTCCTAACGCAATCGCACAGTGACAGGCCCGCCCGGCCCACTGTAGAGCAGCTCCAGGGAGCGAATGGCCTTCGGTTTTCCCTTGTACGGAAAATACAGGTACCCGGCGGCCGCCGAGCGAATCTCGCCTTCCGGGAACGCGGCCTCGACCACCACATCCTCGGCGCGCGTGGCCGGCTCTTGCTCGTCGCGCTCCTGCGCTTTGGGCGCCTGGGGCGGTGGCAGCGGCCGCCTTACTGTCGGATCGCCGGGGAAGCGCTCTGTCGGTTGGGGCGCACCCACGATTACCGTGCCGTCTCCTACGCCGGCTACTCCCACCAGGGTCGGTCGCCGTTCCCAATCCGGGTATTTGAATCCGGCAGCCACGAACTGGGGCGCTTGCGCCGGGATGGTTTCCTTCTTGTTCACCCGCAGGCTGAACTGTCCTAGTGATACCGTGAGCGCCCGGCCCTTGGACGGGTAGAGCGCCGCCTCGACCACGAGGTGATCCTGGGCAAAGAACGTCTTGCTGTGCGCTGAGACGCTGCGGACCAGGTACTCGGCGCCGAGCGACACCGCCTCCACTGACAGGTGCACCGGATAGTCGCTTGCCGCCGGCTTGGGTTCGGTCCCCGCAAACAACGGGCAGGCTAGAAGCAGAACCGCTGCGCGGAGGCAGGCCATACCTGTAGTATAGCCCCGGCTACGGCAGCCCAAAGGCAATCACATTGGAACCCGCCGCCACGCCGACATACTGCTTACCGCCTGCCAGGTAGGTCATCGGCGAAGCCTTCCACAACTGGTTAGTGTGGAAGCTCCACAGGGGCTTCCCCGTCTTCGCATCGACCGCGGCGAACGCCCCGCTGTCGTCGCCGAAGAACACCAACCCGCTCGCGGTCGACAGCACGCCTCCCCAGGTGTTGGCCGGCCCGATCTGCGGGTACTCCCAGGCGATCTTCCCGGTCTGAATATCGATCGCCCGCAGGTACTTCTTCCCCGGATCGCCGGGGAGATTGCGGGCTGCGCCGCCATAAAACGACTTGCCCGGCTCCCACCACGCAGAGGACTTGGTGTAGATCTCGCAGTTTTCCGTGGCCATCACGTAGAACAATCCGGTCGACGGGTTGTACGCCGTGGACATCCAGTTCGACGCTCCCGCCACACTGGGGCATACCTTGGCGCCCTCCACCGTGGGCTCGGAGCCTGGCGCCACGATGGGCCGTCCGTCTTTTCCGATCCCGGTGGCCCAGGTCAACTTCTGGACAAACGGCTTCGCCAGCAAGAGCTCTCCCGTGATGCGGTCGAGAACATAAAAGAACCCGTTGCGGTTGGCCTGCGCCAGCAGCTTGCGCGGCCGGCCACCGAACGGGGCGTCAATGAGCATGGCCGTCTGCTGGGCATCCCAGTCGTGCAAATCGTGCGGAGTATACTGATAGTACCAGGCCAGCTTGCCGGTGTCCGGCTTGAGCGCGAGCACAGCGCTCGAATAAAGGTTGTCGCCCTTGCGCTCGTCCCCGTTGTAGTCAGGGCAGGGGTTGCCGGTGGTCCAATAGAGCAGGTCGGCCGCGGGGTCATAGGTGCCGGTGAGCCAGGTGGCGCCGCAGCCGTGCTCGAGGGCGCGGCCGATCCAGGTTTCCGAGCCCGGCTCGCCCGGCGCGGGGATCGCCCAGAATCGCCAGACGCGCTCGCCCGTCGAGGCTTTATAGGCGTCCACGAAACCCCGCGCCCCCTCGTCGCCGCCTGAAACTCCTGATATAACCAGGTCCTTCACCACCAGCGGGGCGGAGGTGGCGCCGTAGTGCTGGCGGTAATCGGCCATCTCGACATCCCAGAGCAGCTTGCCGTTGACGCGGTCGAGCGCGATCAGGTGCGCGTGGTCGGTGATCAGAAACACGCGGTCACCCAGCACCGCCACGCCCCGGTTGATACCGCCGGCCGCGTCGCCGACGAGGCCCCGGGTCCGAGGGCGGGCGTAGTGCCAGATCGGCCGGCCGGTCGCGGCGTCCAGAGCGTAGGCTTCGTTGGCCGTGGTCACGTACATGACGCCTTCGACTACCACCGGCGTCACCTCCAGTCGTTGCGAGTTGGGGATAGGAAACAACCAGCGCGGCGCCAGTCCTGCTACGTTGCCGGCATGGATCTGGTCGAGCGGGCTGTGCCGGTTCCCGCCGAGCTGCCCGTGATAGGTCAGCCATTCGCCCTTCTTCGGCCGCACGATGTCGGAAAATGTGGGGTAAGCCTCCAGCTTGCCTGTCCCTGGAGGGGGAGACGCGGACGCGGAGAGCCGCGTCAGGTGGGCCATCAGGTTTTGGGCTTCGATAACGCTTGCCGAGAGCGCCGGCATCAGAGATTTTTCCTCGCGCGCCAACTCCGCGATCTGATCGCGCCGGAAAAAGTGAAACCGCCCCTCCAGATCTTGCAACTGCAAATCGTAATTGCTCTCATTCCGCGCGAAGCCCCGAACCCTCCGCCCGTCCCGCAATCGCGCGGTGACCACTTGATAGCCGGGCGTGATCCGGGCGCTGGGCGTCTGCACCGATTCCAGGATCTCGGCCTGGGTCCGCTGCTCGGCGAGATCGGAAAGATCGGGTCCGGCCAGGCCCCCCCGCCCCTGCACCTTGTGGCAGGAAGCGCATTGGCCCTTTCCGGCGAAGAACGCCTCCCCGGCGGCGGCATCGCCAGCGGCTGGGTTCTCGATGGCCGGCGCCACCAGCGACCGCACATAGCGCACGAGCTGGTCCATCTCACGCTCGCCCAGGTCGAACGCCGGCATGCCCGCGGCGGAAACACCCTTGCGGATGATCTCCCCCAGCTCCTGCTGCGAGCGCCGCCGCGCGCCGCGTGACGAAACGATGTTAGACGCGTGCTCGCCGCCCGCTCCTTCTGCGCCGTGGCATCCGGCGCACAGGCCTTCAAACTGCTTTCGGCCCGGATCGGTGGTCTGGGCGGAAAGGCACAGCAGGGTGGCGAAAGACACCGTGGCGAGGCGCATGAATGTGATTTTACGCTGTCCGGCGTCGAAAAAGGATGGCGATTCCGCAGGCGGCCAAGGCCACGGCCGCCCACTGGGTGAGGGAAACCGCCGCGCCGAAGGGATAGGCCAGCTCGGCCCGGTCGCGGAAAAACTCAATGGCGAAGCGAAAGGCAGAATAGAGAACCAGGTACAGCCCGATGATGGCTCCGTCGGGATGGGGCCGGCGAAACCGCACCCAGAGTACCGCGAACACGATCAGCTCGGCCGCCGCCTCGTAGAGCTGCGTGGGATGCACCGCCACACCCAAGGGAACGCCCACCAACTCATGCGCCAGTGTGCGGGTGAAGGTCACCGCCCAGGGCACACTGGACGGCCGCCCCCAGCAGCAGCCGGCCAGGAAGCAACCCAGGCGGCCGATGGCGTGCCCCAGGGCCAGCGCCGGCGCAAACGCGTCGGCCGTGCGCAAGGCCGGCAACCTCCAGCGGCGCATGTACCAGAACGCAGTCGCGAGCGCCGCCGCCAGCCCGCCAAAAAACACGCCACCCGCCTGCAAGGTGGCCATCGAAAAGATCTGTCCCGGATTCCGGGCGTAATAAGAAAAATCGCTAACGACCAGCAGGACCTTCGCTCCCACGATACCGGCAATCGCCACTGCCACGCCGAGATTGGTCACCCGGTCCCGATCGATCCCGCTGCGCTCCGCCAGCCGCGAGGCGACGAACAACGCCACCAGAAACGCCTGCGCCACCAGCAACCCATAGCTGTAAAGGGTAAACGGACCGAGTTGGAGGAGCCGCGGAAACATCAGAATCGGTGTTTATCGGCGTTCATAGCGGTTTCACGACCCTTTAGCATGTGCAGCAGCAACAACCCGCCGCCGATGACGATGGCCGAGTCGGCCAGGTTGAAGGCGGGCCAGTGGTAGGTGGAGACGGAAAAATCGAGGAAGTCGACCACGCTGCCGCTCTGCACGCGATCAAACAGATTCCCCAAGGCGCCGCCCAAGATCAAGGAAAGGCCGGCGCTCAGCGCGGTGTCCGAGTGGTCGGCTGTCCACAGCAGGAAGCCCACCCCCGCCAGCGCCACCGAAGAAAGCAACACCAGCAGGAACGTCTTGGTGGCGGACGGCGAGTCGGCGAACAGGCTGAAGGCGATCCCCTGGTTCCGGGCGTACACGATGTGGAAGAACCCGGGAATTACCATGCGGCTCTGGTTGAGCGCCATCGTGGACTCGATCAGTGTCTTGGTGAGCCGGTCGGCGAGGAACACGCCCACCGCCAGCAGCAGATAGAGCAGCCGCAACGTCGTGGCGACGGCCGCGGCGGCGGGATGTTTCTTACTGGCCACGCTGGATCTCGTCCACCGCCCGGGTGCACGCGGCACAGATGGTGGGGTACTCGGGCCTGGAACCGACGTCGGTCGTATATTTCCAGCAGCGCTCGCACTTGGCGCCCTCGGCGCGCTCCACCTTCACCTCGAGCTCTGCGCCGGCGTCGCCGGCCTGCTCGAGCGCTACCTGCGAGACGATGAACAGCATCGGCAGCTCGCGCTCGTAATCGGCCAGCAGCCGGCCCAGCTCGCCGTTCACGGAGAGACGCACGCGGGCTTCGAGCGCATTGCCGATGAACTTTTCCTGCCGGGCCTGCTCCAATGCCTTCAACACCGCCGGGCGCACATCCATCAGGCGGTTCCAGTTGGTTAGACGCTCGCGGCTCGCTTCCGGAATCCCGGCGGTGAGATCTTCCGGGGCGGGGAACAATGCCAGGTGGACGCTGTCGGGATCCTCAGGCAGCTTGGGCAGCGAGCCCCAGACCTCCTCGCAGGTGAAGCTCGAGATGGGAGCGAACAGCCGGGCCAGGGCGTGGGCCAGCCGGTAGAGCACCGTCTGCGCACTGCGCCGGGCAAGCGCCGCCGGCGCCGCCGTGTACAGGCGGTCCTTGAGTACGTCGAAGTACAGGGAACTCAGGTCGACGGTGGCGAACCCGATCAACGCGTGATGCACCTTGTGGAAGGCGAACTCGTCGTACCAGCGCCGGCAATCGGCCACCATGCTTTCGGCCCGCAGCAGCACCCACTGGTCGATCTCCAGCATCTCTGCGGCGGGCACAGCATCCCGCGCCGGGTTGAAATCGTGCAGGTTGCCGAGCATGTAGCGGAAGGTGTTCCGCAGCTTGCGGTAGGCCTCGGAAAGCCGGGCCAGAATCTCCGGGGAGATGCGCGAGTCGTCGCTGAACTCGATCGAGCTGGCCCACAGCCGGAGGATCTCGGCGCCATGCGAGCGCGTGATGTCCTCGGGGTCGACTCCGGTCCCCAGCGACTTTGACATAGCCTGGCCCTCCGCGTTGAGGGCCCAGCCGTGGCAGGCGCAGGCGCGATACGGGGACTGGCCGCGGATGCCCATTCCCACCAGCAGGGAGCTATGAAACCAGCCGCGATACTGATCGCCCGCTTCCAGATAAAGATCGGCGGGCCAGGGCAAATCGGGGCGGTGGCCCAGCACGGCCAGGTGGCTCGAGCCGGAATCGAACCAGACATCGAGAATGTCGCTCTCCTTGCGAAACTGTGTGCCGCCGCACTTGTCGCAGCGCGTGCCGGCGGGGACCATCTCGCTCGCTTCGCGCTGGTACCAGACGTCGGCGGTGTTCTCGCGGAACAGGCGCACCACGCCGTCGAGGACGGCTCGATCGGTGAGCGGCGTCTGACAGCTCTCGCAGTAAAAGACGACGAGTGGCACGCCCCACACACGCTGCCGCGAGATGCACCAGTCGGGCCGCGTCGCGATCATGCTCGAGATGCGCTCCTCGCCCCACGACGGCAACCATTTGATGCCGCGGATCGCCTCGAGCGTGCGGCCGCGCAGATTGTTCTGCTCCATCCCAATGAACCACTGTTCGGTGGCGCGAAAGATGGTCGGGTTGTGGCAGCGCCAGCAATGCGGGTAGCTGTGCTCGATCTGCTCGCTTGCCAGCAGCGCGCCCGCTTGCTTCAGCAGATCGATCACGATGGGGTTGGCCTCCCACACCGTTTTGCCGATC
>JACQDI010000369.1 GCA_016201195.1 Acidobacteriota bacterium
AATATGAACAGACGACAATTCTTGACTGGATTCTCTGCCGCCGCGGCGGGCCCTCAAATTCTCAAATCCTCAAATTCTCAAATCTGCCCCTGCACCCCGATGCTCGCTGCTGCGCAAAGCGCGGGCAGCAGCGGATGGCCCGCGCCGCGGATCAAGGTCACCAACATGAAGGCCATCGGCGTATCGCTCACGCCGGATTCCGACCGCCCCTACGTATTTGTGAGGATCGAGACCGACCAGGGCGTGGTGGGGTGGGGCGAGGCGACGCTCGAGGGCAAGGCGGGTGCGGTGCTCGCCGCGGTAGGCGATTTCCGCGAGTTCATCGTGGGCCAGGACCCGATGAAGGTCGAGCACCACTGGCAGTCCATGTACGTGCACACCTTCTATCGCGCCGGCCCGGTGATCGGCTCGGCGATTTCGGGCATCGACCAGGCGCTGTGGGATATCCGCGGCAAGGTGCTGGGGCTGCCGGTCTACAAGCTGCTGGGCGGCCCGGTGAATCCCAAGGGCGTGCGCGGCTACTACCACGCTCGCGCCGGGACGAAGGAAGAGATGGCGCGGCTGCGGGCGAGCGCCAAGCAGTTGGGCGTGACCTGCTTCAAGAGCGGCATTCCGGGCGAGTACGAATGGATCGAGACCAACCGCAAGATCAAACGCGCGGTCGATTCGCTCTACCGGTTGCGCGAGGGCCTGGGGGAGGACCTCGACATCGCCATTGACTTCCACGCCAAGACCAGCCCCAGCGTGGCCACCATCATCTGCAAGGAAGTGGAGCCGCTGAACCTGCTCTTTATCGAGGAGCCGTGCCCGCCGGAGAACGTGAAGGCCATGGCGCGGATCTCGCGGCGCACCACCACGCCGATCGCCACCGGCGAGCGGCTCATCGCCAGCTTCGGCTGCCGCGAGCTGATCGAAAAGAGCGTGGTCGACATTCTCCAGCCCGACATCAACCATGTGGGCGGCATCTCCGCGTTGTGGAAGGTGGGGGCGATGGCCGAGGCATCGGGCATCTCGATGGCGCCGCACGCGTGCGAGGGACCCATCGGGGGGTTGGCCACCGTCCATGTGGATGCGGCCATGCCCAACTTCGTGGTGCAGGAGATCTGTAGCGGCGTCCAGCCGGATACGAAGGAGAAGATCTGGGAGGAGTGGATGGGTTTCCCCGCCATGCGGATGGTCGACGGCTACTTCCCGCTGCCCGAGGAGCCCGGCCTGGGCTTCGAGCTGACCGAGCAGGCGCTGGCCAAGTATCCTTTCGGCGGGACGCTGCCGATGGCGCGTGTGTTCCACGCGGATGGGTCGGTGGCCGAGTGGTGACGGCTCTGGTATAGTGCGAAAAAGGAGGCCCGCTCATGGCCGTAAAGACTTTCACGGCGGTCGTGCGTAAGGAGGGCAAGTGGTACGTGGCCGAGTGCCCCGAGGTCGGAACAGTCAGCCAAGGCAAGACGGTTGAGAAGGCCATTGGCAACCTGAAGGAGGCCACGGAGCTGTACCTGGAGGAGTGCCGACTCCCGAAAACGATGCAGCCGGTCATCACCAAGTTTCACGCCACCGTGAATGACTAGATTACCCGCGATGTCGGGCGCTGGAATGATTCTAGCGCTCGAACGGCTTGGCTTCAGGCAAGTCCGGCAACGCGGCAGCCACGTAGTTCTCAAGAAGCAAACGCCCCGGGGACGGTGGGTTGTGTCGTTCCTCTTCCTGATGAGCTGGCGATCGGCACGGTTCGCGGAATCTTGCGCCAGGCCCGTCGGAACCCGAAAGAATTCCTCGCCACCTTTCAGTAGCTCGTGGTATATTTATTCATGAGGATGAATAAATAAACATGATGCGGGCGGGGGTGGTCGGGCACAGCGGGTACAGCGGGGCGGAGGTGGTGAAGCTGCTGCGGCGGCACCCGCGCGTCGAGCCGGTGCTGGTGGACCACCGGGCGGACGGGGCGGGGGTGCCCTGGTCGCCGCAAGCGCTGGTTGAGAACGGCATCGCCGTGGTGTTTCTGGCCACGCCGGCGGAGGTGTCGATCGAGCTGGCGCCGCAGGCGCTCCAGCATGGGGTGAAGGTCATCGATTTGAGCGGGGCGTTCCGGCTGCGGACGGCCGAGAACTACCAGCGCTGGTACGGGGCCGCGCACGGGCGGGCCGATCTGCTCGCCGAGGCGGCGTACGGGCTGCCGGAGTTCTGCCGGGAGCGGGTGAAAGGGGCGCGGCTGGTGGCGAACCCGGGCTGTTACCCGACCGCCGCCAACCTGGCCCTCAAGCCGCTGGTCGAGGCAGGGGTGATCGACCGGGCGGCGGGGATCGTTTGCGACGCCAAGTCCGGGGTGAGCGGCGCGGGGAAGCAACCGACAGCGAAGACGCACTTCAGCGAAGTCACCGAGAATTTCTCGGCCTATTCGGTGCTGCACCACCGGCACGTGCCGGAGGTGCTGCTCACCTCGGCGCTCGAGGAGGGCGAGTTCAGCTTCACCGCGCAACTGCTGCCGGTGCACCGGGGAATTCTGGAGACGCGGCCACTGGACGCCGAGGCGGTGGTCGAGATCTACCGCCGGCGCTACGCGGGTGAGCCATTCGTGCGCGTTTACGGGGAGGGGGCGGTTCCCAACCTGCACGCGGTGGCTTATACCAATTACTGCGATCTTGGGGTGAAGGCGGACGCGGCAAGCAGGCGGGTGGTGGTGGTGGCGGCAATCGACAACCTGGTCAAGGGGGCAGCGGGCCAAGCCATCCAGAACATGAACCTGGTCCTGGGCTTTCCGGAAACGGAGGGCCTGGAGTAAAGCTGTGAAGCTGCTCGTCAAGCTCGGTGGCACGCTGCTCGACGGCGAGGAGAGCCGGCGCCGGCTGGCGCTCCAACTGGCGCGGCTGGCCGGACAGGGCCACCAGGTAGTGGTGGTGCACGGAGGCGGCAAGCAGCTCAGCCGGTACCTGGCGGGGCGCGGCATGGAGAGCCGGTTCGTGAACGGCTTCCGTGTGACGACACCCGAGATCCTGGAAGGGGTGACCAAGATTCTGGCCGGAGACGTGAACCTGCAACTGGTCTCGGCGCTCGAGCAGGCCGGGGCGCGAGCGGTAGGGCTGACCGGCGCCGACGCAGGCCTGGTACGGGCGGTGCAACTTTCGCCCGAGCTGGGGGCGGTGGGGCGGATCGAGCGGGTGCGGCCAGAGGTGCTCGATCTGCTGGCGTCGCGCGGGTATTTGCCGGTGGTGGCGTGTCTGGCGGCGGGGGCGCACGGCGAGATCTACAACGTCAACGCCGACCAG
>JACQDI010000360.1 GCA_016201195.1 Acidobacteriota bacterium
CAGCCGTTCATCGCGGTACTCTTCCAGGTGGTGAACATACTGCACGACGCGCCCGGCCATGCCGCGCCAATCGTATTCATATGCCTGATACCAGTTGTTGCACAGAAAGTACCAATCCGAGTCCCCCAGGTGCCGCCGGCCGGGCCGCAGCAAATACCGGCGAACCGCCAGCTTCTCGCCCGGATCCCCGAGCCAGCGGAAGCGATGGTCGATCGCCTCTCGAACGAGCGACGCGGCGACCATTCGGAAACGGGAGTAAAAGCGTCTCCACGTTCTGGGGCGCCCGGCCGCAGCAAGCTGGTGGTAAATCCACTGCTGGACCAGCGGCACGGCCACCCTCACCTCGTATCCTCGATGCGAGAGCTCACTCGAAAGCTCCGCGAAAAGTCTGGTCACCCCGGAATAGGAATTGCTCGAGAGCAGGAAGGTGACCCTTTTCCTTCTCGGCGGGCGGGGTTCACGCGCTCCCATCCGCTTTGTAATACTTGTGGTAATACTTGCCGTAATAACCGTAGTAGTGATACCGGTCGCTCAGGCCTTCGTGGACGGCGTTGAGGACCACGCCGACGACATTCGTGCGCAGCCGGTGGAGCGTGTTGACCACTGAGGCCACCGCCTTGTATTCGGTCTGCCCGGCCAGCGCTACGATCACGATTCCGTCCACCAGCGAGGCCATCTGCAGCGGCTCCGCAAAGCCCAGCACGGGAGGGGAATCGAGGATGATCAGATCGTATTGGGACGAGGCTTCCTCCAGGATCGGCAGCAGGCCCTCGCCAATGCGGTCGGCGGCGCGGCGCGAGGGCGGGCCCGCCGGAAGCAGGTCCAGATCGGGAAAGGATTCCAGCGTGACCAGCGCGTCCTTCCATCGCATCTCGCCGTTCAGAATGCTGGATACCCCCCGCTCGTTCTGGATCTGAAAGCGACTGTGCACGCCCGGCCGGCGCAGATCTCCGTCGATCAGCAGCGTTTTGCGTCGCTGGGAAGCATGGGCCACCGCCAGGTGGACGGAGATGGTGGTCTTGCCTTCCCGGGGCACGGCGCTAGTGACCATCAGAGAGGACACACGACGATCCAGATCGGCCAGCAGGATCGAGTCGCGCAGCGTCCGGATGGCCTCGTCGAAGCCGAGACTCTTGTTCTCCCCTTTTCTGGTCAATGCCCGGCTGGTTTGCACGATGGCTCCGCTGCCGTTGCCGTCGGAGGAAACAGCGCCGATCTTATGAATCCAGGGTTTCACCACGGGAAGGCTGCCCACGACCTGGGTTTTCAGTGTCCGGACGACCTGCTCTGGGTCGCGAATGGTTCCGTCGAGCGCGTCGCTGGCCAGCGCAGCCCCTACCGCCAGCAGGGTGGAGGCGAAGAGCGCCAGCAGCACGTTCAGCTTGATATTGGGAAACACCGGCAGCAGCGCCGGCCGCGCCGAATCGGCCAGCCGGATCGAGCTGTTCTGAAAACTGGCGTTGATGCCGGCTTCCTTGATCTTCCGCACCAGCTCCTCGTAGAGTTTCTTGTCCGCTTCCGCCTCCCGCTTCAGTTGCTGGTATTCAAAGGAACGGGCGTTCAACCGGTCGAATTCCGCCTTCGTCTCCATCACCGCATTCCGCAGCATCAGCTCCCGGTTGACCGCCTGGCGGTATTCCACGCTGACCCGCTGCATGATGTTTTGCTTCGCCCCCTCCAGCAACTGCTGGATTTCGTTCAGTTGGGTCAGGGCTTTGCGGTATTCCGGGTGTTTAGCCCCGTACTGCGCCTTCACCTGGGCGAACCGTTCCCGCGCCTCATCGAGCCGCTCGGAAAGCTTGCGTGACGATTCGCCCTGCGTGGAAACCTGCGCCGCTTCGATGGTGCCGCTTTTGACGGAATTGAAAGCGGCCTCTTTCTGCACGCGGTCGCCCTGGGCATTGGTGAACTCGGTGTTCAACTGCAACAGGCGCGCCGAGAGAATGTTGGTCTTCTCCTCCGGGTTGATCACGTTCAGCTCGCGCTCGAATTGAATCAGCGCCGCGATCGAGCGCTCCATCTTGGCCCGCAGCTCCTCCAGTTGTTTTTCCATAAACGAAGAAAGGCCCGCCGTGGCGCGGAAGCGGATGTTGTAGGTGTGCTCGATGTAGCTCTGGGCGATGGCATTGGCCACGTCGGCGGCCAGGCGCGTGTTCGGAGACCGGTAGCTGATCAGCAGCAGGTATGTATTCGGCGGACGGGTCACCTTCAGGCCGTTCAGCCGGACCGGGGCGTCTTCGGCATGGGCCGGCGGGATGGCTTCCGGGCGGCGCGCCTCCGGATCGGAATCGGTCAGCTTGTATCTGTGAACCACCGGGCGCAAAACCGAGTCCGACTCGATCAGCTTGACCTGCGTGGCCAGGAACTGGTCCGCATCGTTCAGAGGCGGGCGCAAGGCGTCCTGTCCGATGACCCCGGTGGGCGTTTGCCGGTCGATATCGATGGTGGCGGTGGATTCATAGATCGGCGTGATCCGGGAAGAGAGGATCAGCGTGGCGGCCACGCAGATCAGGACAAAACAGATGATTTTCCAGAGTTGCCGCTTCAGCACCCACAGGTAGTGCGAGAGCGGAATCGCGGTCTGTTCCGGTTCCGGGTCCGTGTACTGGTAACTCGGATAAGGAATTCCGTTCCCCGGAACAGCAGCGACGGAGCGGCCGGCCTCGGCGGGCGCCGGGAGTTGAGGTGCTGCCTTGCGGTCCAGCATAGTCTGGGTCACCGGATACTGCTGTAAACGAGAACACCGGACGCGGTTCCAACCCCGAAGCTGATGAACCTCTCCAGGACCGTCATGGAGGCGCGGCGACCCCGATTGTCCGGGATGTACAGGATGTCGTTGGCCACCAGGGGCACGTCCGGGGACTTGCGATCGAGCAGCTTCCGAAGCTCAATGGGGATTTCGTTCTTCGATCGCAAGCCTTCGCGCCGATAAATGTAGGCGGTTTTGCCGGCGTAAGGCGCCACGCCTTCGGCCAGGGCGAGCATCTGCAGGACGGTCGTCTCCGAGGTGTCCTGCATCGGGAACGCGCCCGGCTTCTTGACATTCCCCACTACGAAGATCTTGCCGATCTCCGGCACCCGGATCTCCTCTCCCCCATAGAGCCGGATATTGAGCTCGGGGTCGGCCGTATCGATGAGGCCCTTGACCGGAATGCGCTGGGTCAGAGCCGTAGGCTTGCCGGCCTCGCTGAGCTGGCTCTTGGTGACCAGGATCTCCAGGCCGGCGTCAGGCCGCAGGCCGCCCGCTCGCGTGATGGCGTCCAGCAAGGTCACTCCCCCCAGAGCCTGGAACGTGGTCGGATTTTTGACTGCGCCGGCCACGTTAATCGGGCGACTGTGATATTCCGCAATGGTCACCGTGACGACCGGGTCAACCAGGATTTCCTCCGCCCGCAGCGCCTCTGCTATGACGGTTTCGAGCTCCGCCGGAAGCAGGCCTTCGGCCTGGATCCGGCGGCTCAGCAACGGCAGGCGGATGTAACCCTCCGCGCTCACGCGGGCGGTACGGGAAAACTCCGGCTGGTCATAGACGGAAACGGCCACCAGGTCGTTGGGGCCGATCTTTTGGGCAGGCAGATTCGGTCCGACCGACTCCACGTTGGCGGGACGGGTCTGGCACAGGACGACCCCAGCGAGAAACAAGCAAGCGATCCCACGCATAAGAAAACTCCTCCCCACCGTCCGCCCAGGCATCAACAAGGTCCCGGCGTGTCCTTTTTCTTGGGGGAGCCTGAAAAGGGCGCCCCTCCCATTCGTTCCGCGAGCTGTCTGACCGTGCGATCGAGCTGCCCTACCTTTCCGTCCAGGATCTGAACCCGAACGTCGAGCGCTTCGTCGGCGGGTCGCGACGCAACAATCGAGCGGCACACCGCAGCGCGGGCGAAATCCGAGAGGCTACGGGCGCCTTCTGTCTGGCAGAGGTCCTTGAGGTACTCGTATTCGTCCTCGGTGAGCCGGAAGTTCACCATGCGGGTTCTGCGTTTCAGCGCCGGC
>JACQDI010000361.1 GCA_016201195.1 Acidobacteriota bacterium
GCGGAAGCGGAGGTGAAGCTTGTCAGACAACATCACGCGACGCAATTTTATCGGGGGCACCGCGGTCGCCGCCGCGGCGCCGGCCATCCTGAGAGCCCAGGGGAGCAACGAGAAGGTCCGCGTGGGCTGGATCGGATTCGGAATCCGGGGCTATTCGCTGGTGGGGACGCTCATGGAGGTCGCCCCGGCCGAAGCCCAGGTGACTGCCGTGTGCGACTCTTTCACCGGCAACCTGGCTCGGGGCAAGGATAAGGTCCAAACCATGCAGAAGACCACCCCGGCCGCCTATGAAGACTACCGGAAGATGCTCGAGGATAAGTCGATCGACGCGGTTTTCATCATGACCCCCGAGCACCTGCACCGGGACATGATCCTCGCCGCGCTCGCCGCCGGCAAGCACGTCTACTGCGAGAAACCGCTGACCCACACCATCGAGGAAGGCCTCGAGATCCTGCGGGCGGTGGAGCAGTCGGGCAAGAAGCTCCAGGTGGGCACCCAGCGCCGCAGCTCGCTGCTCTACAAGAAGGCCAAAGAGATCTACGACTCCGGCAGGCTGGGCAAGGTAACCTTCGTGCGGGCCTTCTGGTACCGCAACAGCCTGCCCGAAACCCCCCAGTGGCGCTACGCCATCCCGCCCGACGCCAACGAGAGCAACGCCGACTTCAACAAGTTCCTGGGCCGCGCCCCCAAGCGCCCGTTCAGCCTCCCGCGCTACTTCCAGTGGCGGCTCTACTGGGACTACTCGGGCGGCATCTCGACCGACCTGCTGGTGCACCAGACCGACGCCGCGCACCTGGTGCTCGGGGCGCACGCTCCCCAATCGGTTGTTTCATCGGGCGGCATCTACTACTGGACCCAGGACGACCGCGAGGTGCCCGATACCATGAGCTCCGTGTTCGAGTATCCGGAGGGCTTCCAGATCAACTACAGTTGCATGTTCGGCAACCAGCACTACGGCTACGGCGAGCAGTTCTTCGGCAGCGAGGCGACCATGGAGGTCATGAATTTGCAGGATCTTCACGTCTACAGCGAGAACTACGGCAAAGAGACGCCCGAGCGGGTCAAGAATGCGCCGGAGATCCACATCAACGCCACCAAGGATCTAGGCCAAGCTAACCCCACCGGCGACCACATCAAGAATTTCATCGAGGCGGTGAAGTACAACAAGCCGCTCCACTGCGACGCGCGCCTGGGGCACGAGGCGGCGGTCACCGGCCACCTGGCGACCATGTCATACCGGCGCGACAAAAAGGTGTTCTGGGACGCGGCGAAGCAGCAGTACCGCACTTCGTGATTTGAGAATCTGAGATTTGAGGATTTGAGATTTGCCGAGTCTGCATTTCTCAAATTCTCAAATCCCCATAAGGGGGCGCTATGGCTTCACATGAAATCTCGAAGGGCAGGTTGATCTTCGCGGCCATTCTGGCGATCTATGTTTACGGATCGATTGCGCTGCTGCTGGGGACGGTGCTCCCGGCCGTGGCCCGGCAGTTCAACCTCAACGACTCCCAGTCAGGGTGGCTGCCGCTGGCTAACGCCACCGGGCTGATCATCTCGTCGCTGACCATCGGGCCGATCATCGACAAGCGGGGAAAGAAGACCGGGCTGGTCGGAGGGCTGGCGGGGATTCTGCTAGCGCTGCTGGGCCTGGCGGCGGCTCCCAGCTACGAGCTGGTGCTGTTTTCGCTCGTCGTACTGGGGTTGGGCGGGGGCATGATCGTCACCGGGGCCAACGCCCTGGTGAGCGACCTGGATGCCGAGCGCCGGGCCTCGACCCTCAACCTGCTGAACCTGTTCTTCGGCCTAGGAGGCATGACCACGCCGTTTCTGGCGGCCAACGTCCTCAAGATCACCAATGCCGCCACCATCTGCTACCTGCTGGCCGGCTTGGTGGCGTTCACATTTTTGGTTCACCTCACCACGGCCATGCCGCCGCCCTCCGGGGCCGGTTCCTCAGTGGGGGCGGGCTACAGCCACTTGCTGGCGACCCCGGCCTTCTACTTTCTGGCCCTCCAGTTGTTCCTCTACGTGGGGGTGGAGGTGGGAACCTCCACCTGGCTGACCAAGTACCTGACCGATCCGAGCGGCCCGGTGAAACTCTCCGACAGCGTGGCCAACAACATCCTCTCGTTCGGGTTCGCAGGAGGGATCCTGGTGGGCCGCGTGGCGGTTTCGCGCCTGTTCAGGGCGCTCGCCGAGTGGAAGGTAACACTGGGCGCCAGCCTGGCCATCGCGGTGATGACCTGGGGCTGGCTCCAGGCCGGCTCCCAGGTGGCCGTAATGGTCGTCGTCTTTTGCGCGGGCTTGGCCATGGCTCCGATGTTTCCCACGGTGCTGGCGATGGTCGGCAACACCTTCACCCAAAATGCGGCCCAGGCCATGGGCACGGTGATCACCATCGGCTGGTTTGGCTTCCTGATCATCCCGCCGCTGATCGGCAACGTGGGTGGTAACCTGAGTACCGGGCTGTTGTTGATCCCCGCCTGCGCAGTCATTATGGCCCTCACCAACCTCGGCCTGCGCGGGACTGCTAAAATATCAACGTCCAGTTAGGAGACTGCTCATGCCGAAAAAACTTGATCCACTCAACAAGAAACAATACAGTGCGGTA
>JACQDI010000362.1 GCA_016201195.1 Acidobacteriota bacterium
TGCAGGTGCAACCGACCCGCTTCCGTGTCCCCGACATCTGCGTCGTGGCGGGATCCCAGCCAGAAGAGCAGGTCTTCCGCAAGCCGCCGTTCATCTGCGTCGAAATCCTTTCCAAAGATGATCGGATGGAGGAGATGCAGGAGCGGATTGACGATTATCTGGCGTTCGGCGTCCGCTATGTCTGGTTGCTGAATCCCCGAACGCGTCGGGCCTATGTCTATACGATGGAAGGAACTCGCGAAGTCAAAGACGGCTTTCTCAGAACCGAGAACCCGCAGGTAGTTGTTCCGCTGGCCGAGATCTTCGCCGAGTCATAGGACCCCCTCACTCCCCGCTCTGCTGCAGCATCTTGGCCACTAGCCCCGTCCAGCCGGTCTGGTGGCTGGCGCCCAGGCCCGCGCCGCAGTCGCCGTGGAAATACTCGTAGAACAGGACCAGGTCCTTCCAATGGGGATCAGACTGAAACTTCTGTACGCCGCCGTAAACCGGCCGGCGGCCCTGGGCGTCGCGCAGGAAGATGTGGTTGAGCCGGCGCGAGATTTCGGCGGCCACTTGCCACAGCGTCGCCTGCTGGCTGGAGCCGGTCGGAAATTCCACCTGCAATTTGTCGCCGGTGAAATAGTGGAACTTCTGGAGTGACTCGATGAGCAGATAGTTCAACGGGAACCAAATCGGTCCGCGCCAGTTGGAGTTGCCGCCAAAGATGCCGGTGGTCGATTCGGCCGGCTCGTAGTCCACGCTGTATTCGTTGCCGTTGACGTGGAGCCGGTAGGGGTTCTCCCGGTGATAGCGGGAGATCGCCCGGACGCCATGGGGCGAGAGAAACTCGTTCTCGTCGAGCATGTAGCGGAGCACGCGCGGCAGGCGCTTCAGGTTGACCACCGAGAGCAGCCGCCGGACGCCGCCGTCCGCCAGCTTCTGCTCCTCGATGTGGTTCTGGATGTCCTCGTGGTTGTGGAGGAACCACTCCATGCGCCGGCGAAAGCCCGGCAGCTTATTGACCAGGTCCGGGTCGAGGGTTTCCACCGCGAACAGCGGGATCAGCCCGACCATGGAACGCACCTTCAGCCACAGGCGCCCGCCGCCGGGCAGCCGCAGCACGTCATAGTAGAAGCCATCCTCCTCGTCCCACAGCCCCATGCCGTCAAAGCCGAGGTGGTTCATGGCGTGGGTGATCCACACGAAGTGCTCGAAAAACTTGCTGGCCACGTCTTCGTAGGCCGGGTCGTACCGCGCCAGCTCCATGGCGATAGCCAGCATGTTCAGCGTGTACATGGCCATCCAGCTTGTGCCGTCCGATTGCTGGATGTAGCCGCCGGTGGGCAGTGGCGCCGAGCGGTCGAATACGCCGATGTTGTCCAGGCCAAGGAATCCGCCCTGAAACAGGTTGTTGCCCTCGAGATCCTTGCGGTTCACCCACCAGGTGAAGTTCAGCAGCAGCTTGTGGAAGGCGCGCTCCAGGAACCTGATATCGGGCTGGCGGCGGCGCTTCTTGTCGATCTTGTAGACGCGCCAGCAGGCCCAGGCGTGCACCGGCGGGTTGACGTCGCCAAAGGCCCACTCGTAGGCGGGGATCTGCCCGTTGGGATGCAGGTACCACTCGCGCAGCATCAGGATGAGCTGTTCCTTGGCGAAGTCGGCATCCACCAGCGCCAGCGGAAGGGTGTGGAAGGCCAGGTCCCAGGCCGCATACCAGGGATACTCCCACTTGTCGGGCATGGAGATGACGTCGGAATTGTAGAGATGGATCCACTGGGAGTTGCGGCTGGTAAGGCGCTCCGGGGGCGGCGGGGGCATGGCCGGATCGCCCTTGAGCCAGGTATTGACGTCGTAGTAGTAGAACTGCTTGGACCATAGCAGGCCGGCGAAGGCCTGGCGCTGGACGCGCCGGGCGTCCTCGGAGGAGCCGGGCGGCTCGACGGTCGCGTAGAACTCGTCGGCCTCCGCGATGCGGGCGGCAAAGACCCGCTCGAAATCGGCGAAGCCGCGGTCGCCATCGGCCAGCCGCAAGCGCACTTCGGCCGTGCGGCCGGGACCGACCAGCAGCTTGTAGCGGGCCGCCGCCTTGGTGCCCGTGCGCGCTGGGTTCACCGTCTCCCGGTGGCCGTGGATGATGTAGTCGTGAAACGCGTCCTTCACGTAAGGCGACACGTTCGGCGTGCCGTAGAGGCGCTGGTAGTTGGTCTCGTTCTCGGTGAACAGCAGCTCGTCCGGATTTTCGCAGAACAGCTTGCGGCGCCCCAGGGCGGGGTGCTCGCACTCGATCACGCCCTGGCTCGCCTGCCACAGGCGCGGCCTGGGACTCCCGGATCCCCACGACCAGATGTTGCGGAACCACAGGGTCGGCAGCAAGTCGAGAGCAGCCGTATCCGGACCGCGGTTGGCCACCGTGATCCGGATGCACATATCCTCGAAGGTCTCCTTGGCGTATTCGACGAACACGTCGAAGTAACGATCTCCGTCGAACACGCCGGTGTCGATCAGCTCAAATTCCGGGTCGCGCCGGGGCCACTGGCCGCACCGGCGGCGGTTCTCCTCCACCAGCCGGGTGTAGGGAAACTCCGCCTGCGGGTACTTGTAGAGGTACTTCAGGTAGGAATGGGTCGGCGTGGCATCCAGATAGTAATAATACTCCTTGACGTCCTCGCCGTGGTTGCCTTCGTTGCCGGTCAGGCCGAAGAGGCGCTCCTTGAGAATCGGGTCGCGGCCGTTCCACATGGCCAGAGAGAAACACAGGTACTGGTGGCGGTCCGAGATGCCGCCCAGGCCGTCCTCACCCCAGCGGTAGGCTTTGGATCGCGCGTGGTCGTGCGGAAAATACTCCCAGGCCGTACCGTGGGGGCTATAGTCCTCCCGGACCGTCCCCCAGGCGCGCTCGCTCAGGTAAGGTCCCCAGCGCTTCCAGTGGACCTGGCGGCGGCGGGCTTCCTGCAGTCTTTTTTCTTCGGCGGTCACGAAAGGCCAGGGCGTTTACCCACCGGTGAACATCGGATAGTGGCTGGCTGCGGCCATGAAGAACAGCATGGGAATCGAGAGCCAGGCGTTGGTGCGGGAAGCCAGAAACGCGCGCCGGCCGAGCACCGCCGACTCGGGCGGGATGGCCGTGCCTTTTTCGGCGTTCGCGGCAGTCCAGGCAATGATGCGTTTCTGGGCCGGCCAGATCACGCCCCAAACGTTCAGCAGCATGATCAAGCCGATGCCGCCGCCCACGCCGATCGACAACGCGCGGTTGCTGGCCCCGTCGTGAGTGTTCAGCTTAACCAGCAGGTGGCCCATGCCACCGACCAGGAGGAACACAATCACCGCCAGGATCCGGCCGTCCTTGGCGATGGCCGGAACCCGCAGCAAGCCGTAGAAGATGGCAAAGGTCGCCACGACCAGCCCGAACCACCTCCCTAGCGTCGCCCCCATCTCAGGTTCGGTTTGCAGGATCAGAATCCAGTAGGTCAGCCCGGCCAACACCGTTACCAGAGCTCCCCAGCGGAAATACCACAGCGCGGGCGGCATCAGGTTGGGAATCACCTTTCCTTTGGTGGGAGCGTCCAGCTTTTTCAGGAACCCCACGTTGACCAGGTTGAAGAAATACAGAAGCCCGATCCAGGTGATGCCGGCCAGGAAGTGAATCCACCGCAGCACGATCTGCACCATCGTGCTCGGGTCGCTCGGCGGCATGATCTTCGACTGCAGCAGTACGGCGAACCCATATCCGTCCATCAGCGCCCCTCCGCAAGCAGATTCATACAGATACACCCGCCGAGAGGTGGTGTCAAGCTGAGGGAGAGGAAGACAGAGGAATACAGAAGACAGAACAAACCCCGGGATCCGCCTGGTTACGCTATGGTGCTCATCGAAATTTTTTGGGAACAGATCTGAGAGTTCTTCGTCTTACTTTCTCTGGGAAACAGCGTCTAAGGAAGGAAGACAGAAACAAAGGCCCGTTCGAGGCGGCCACCTCGAACGGGCCGGGAAAACGCGACGCAGGGTGTGCGACGGTTTCCGCCGGCCCCATTGTATTGTAGCTCCGGTCGGACCGCGAGCGCCAGCCTTTTTTCTGTTGCGTCTTCCCACAAGCCAAGGCCTGGGAGGACGTTGTGGCTGCTCGGGTGGCTGTGGTGGCGTTGCTCTTCTGCGGGTTGGCTGGGGCTCAGAGTGATTCGCCCCCGGCCTTGCCCGCTACTAGGGTGGGGGTGATGGTTTCCTTCGACCAGCCCCCCAACAAAGATTTCCTCAAGCAATTGCGCCGGGAGGTGCAAGAAATTTTCCGCCCGTCCGGCCTGGACCTGACTTGGGAAATCCGGGGAAAGACTCGACCGAGCACCTATCACCGGGTGATTCTATTGGATTTCCGAGGGCGGTGTGGCTCCAACCGGCTCGACGACACGCACCGGGCCTCCGCCGGCCGCGAACGGCTGGGCGGAACCATGGTCAGCGACGGCGAAGTGATTCCCTTTGTCGTAGTCGATTGCGATGCGATGGCGGTCCTAGTGCAGAGCATGCGCACCCAGGTGGCCAGCAAGCTCTTCTTGCCGGGCATTTACAACCGGCTGGCCGGCCGGGTTACGGCGCATGAGCTGATGCATGCTCTACTGCGAACCACCGACCATCACTCCACGGACCGCATGCGCCCGTTCTTGCGCGCCTCGGACCTGCTATCGGAAGCGCGCCTCACGCCAACCGAAATTGCCGCTCTGCGCCTCGCGGGTCGCGCGAGCTCGAGCCTGACGCTCGCCCAAG
>JACQDI010000363.1 GCA_016201195.1 Acidobacteriota bacterium
CGTGCGGATCTGCTCCCTGCTCCCCAGCGCCACCGAGATCGTGTTCGCGCTGGGCCAGGGCACATCGCTCGTCGGGGTCACCCACGAGTGCGATTACCCACCGGAGGCGGCGAGTTTACCGCACGTCACCCGCACCAACATTCCGGCCGGCCTTTCGAGCCACGAGATCGACGCGTCGGTCAGCTCCACCCTGGTCACCGCCGGCTCGCTCTATGAGTTGGACCTGCCCCTGCTCGAACGGCTGCGGCCCGACCTGATCCTGACCCAGCGGCTGTGCGAGGTCTGCGCCGTCTCCTCGGACCGTGTCGAGCAGTCGGTTGATCAGTTGTCCTCACACCCGCGGGTCCTGAACCTGGAGCCGCACTCGCTCGACGACATCCTCTCCAACATCCGCACCGTCGCCGAAGTCATCGGCTGCGACGCGGAGGGGCTGCTATCGAGCCTTCGGCAGCGGATCGACGCGGTCGTTCAGAAGACCCGCGTTGTTTCGTCGCGACCGCGGGTCTTCTGCATGGAATGGGCGGATCCCCCCTACTGCGGCGGCCATTGGATGTCGGAGCTGGTCGAGATGGCCGGAGGCCGCGATGAACTGGCCAAGCCGCACCGTCCGTCGCAGCGCATCGAGTGGAGCCGGGTTGTGGAATATGCGCCGGAAGTGATCGTCCTCACCTGCTGCGGCTTTTCCCTGGATCGGAACATGCAGGAGGCCCAGGTTCTATCGCGCCACCCCGAGTTAGCGGCGCGTGTCTACGCCACCGACGGCTCGGCGTACTTCAGCCGGCCTGGGCCGCGCATCGTGGACAGCCTGGAGATCCTGGCCCATCTAATCCATCCGGAGCTGTTTTCGCCACCTTGCCTGCCCCACGCGTTCTCCCCGGTGGACCTGCGCGTGCAATAGGCCTGAGAGAGGTGGCATACCATGCTTTTCAGGAAGCGACCCCGACCACGCCCGGCACGCGCCGCAGGTCCCGCCAGGAGACCGGATCCCTACGACCATGAGGGCGCCATGGAGGAGCAGATGAGCCAGCGCGGCCAACTACCGCAGCGGATCGACGCGAAGGGGACCAAGATCGAGGACCTAGCTGGCACTGGCCGCAATGACGCGCCGGGGGGCTAGACGCAGGGACTGACTACTTGCTTCGTGCCCCATCCATCCGCTGATCCGCTGGCGTCGGCGGGCTTTTGGGGGACAAGTTTGGCGTATAATCGAGGGGTGAACCTTTCGATTGAACTCGATCGCGAAGACGACGGTCGCTGGATCGCGGAAGCGCTCGAGCTTCCGGGCGTCATGACGTACGGTTCCACCCGAGAGGAAGCCATCAGCAACACAGAGAGACTGGCGATCGAAGTCATCGCCGATCGAATCAGGCACGGTGAGCTCCCCCCGTCTGCGTTCAACGTTTCCTTTTCGGTGCTCAGTGAGCAATTGGCCGGCGACTAAAGCCAGGCGCGTCTTGGCCGCCCTGGAGCGACTCGGTTGGCGTGTCAAGCGCCAAGTGGGTTCTCATAAGCTCCTTACCCGCCAGGGCTGGCCCGACTACGAATTCGCGTTCCACGAGAATCAGGAGATCGGCCGTAAGATGCTCCGTCGCATTGCAAAGCGCACCGGCTTAAGACCCGAAGATCTGTAGGCACAATCGCGCCGGGTCCGCCGATTCTGTCAGGACAGCCCCTCAATGGCGCGGATGGCCGGCTCGGCATCGGGGTACTCGGCCAGCGGACCCACTTTGGCCCGGCCATACTCGAGTCCCTTTTCGAACGCCCGCAGATTCAGCTCCTTCGAGCCCGGAGGCACCGAGTCGGCCACCGCGCGGCGCAGCGCCTCCGGGTCCAGCAGCCCGGTGACGCCGGCAAAGCATCCCACCATCACGATGTTCAACACCATCCGCTTGCCCAGTTCCTCAGCCAGGCGGGTAGCGGGCACGCTGTAGGCCCGGATGCCGGCCGGCAGATCCGAGATCCGCACCAAGTCCTGCTCCACCAGCAGCAGCCCGCCCTCCTTCAGCTCCGGCGTGAACCGCGTGTAGGCTTCCTGGGACATGGCAATCAGGATGTCCGGGCGCACCACGTAGGGATACAGAATGGGCTGGTCGGAAAGAATGACCTGCGCGCTGCATGCGCTACCACGCGCCTCCGGACCGAAGTTCTGGGTCAGCGTGGCGTAGCCGTTCTCGTAGATGCAGGCCGCCTTCCCTATGACCATGGCCGAGAGGATCACCCCCTGGCCCCCGAATCCCGCCACGCGGATCTCGGTCAGGCGCATACGGCCTCCTGTTCAACAAACCGCTCCCCCAGTTGCTCGCGCAGGCGGTGTTGCATGGCCTCCAGGTAGTCCGGGCGTTCGCGATCGACGAACTTGCCCACGATAATGTCGCCGTGCAAGCTCAACTCCAGGTCGCGGGTCGCCGCGCCGTGCCGCGTCTTGCTGTGCTCTTTGTAGTACTTCATCGTGTCCAGGCCGTCTCCCATGCGGTTGCGGCGCTGGTAGAGGGTCGGGCAGGGCGAGAGCACCTCGATGAAGCAGAACCCATTCTTGTGGAGCACGTCGTTCATCGACCGGGCGAGCTGGCGCACGTGATAGGTCGTCCACCGCGCCACGTAGGAGGCGCCCGCCGACTCGGCTAAGTACGGCAGGTTGAAGGCCGGCTCGTAGCAGCCGAAGGGCGCGGTGGTGGTCACCGCCTCGGGAGGCGTGGTGGGAGCGCTCTGCCCGCCGGTCATGGCGTAAATGAGATTGTTGACGCAGACGACCTTAATGTCGATGTTGCGGCGGGCGGCGTGAATCAGGTGATTGCCGCCGATGGCGAACAGGTCGCCGTCGCCGGAATACACCACCACCTGCAAAGAAGGATTCGCCAGCTTCAAGCCGGTCGCGAAGGGTATGGCGCGGCCATGCGTGGTGTGGAACGAATCGAGCTTCAGGTACCCGGCTACCCGCCCGGTACACCCGATGCCGGAGACGATGGCCAGCCGATCGAGGTCGGCGCCCGATTCAATCAGCGCCCGGGCAAAGCAGTTGACAGTAGTGCCGATGCCGCAGCCGGGACACCAGATGTGCGGCATGCGGTCCATTCGCAGGAACGGCTCGACCGGGTTGATGACCGCCGCTTCCTTCATCGCAGGGCCTCCGCGATTGCTTCCAGGATCTGCTCCGGCTGGTGCACCGAGCCGCCGGCGTGGGTCACCGGAATGGTGCGGGCGTGACCGGCCGCCGCCCGCTCCACCTCGAGCGCGATCTGCCCGCAGTTCAACTCCGGCACCACAAACGCCTTGGTGCGCCGGGCGAGCGCCCGCAGGTGCGCCTCGGGAAACGGCCACACGGTGATCAGCCGAAACTTTCCCACCGGGATGCCCTTCTCCCGGGCCATCTCGATCGCTCGCTGGGCCACGCGCGAGGTGATGCCGTAGGAAACCACCACCACGTCAGCGGCCTCGGTGTTTTCCTCCTCGTAGAGGGCGATCCGCTCGGCCGCATCGTGGACCTTGCGCTTCAGCCGCCGCACCAGCCGGTCCTGCGCCTGGGGGTTCATCGCCGGGTACCCTTGCTCGTCGTGGGTCAGGCCGGTGACGTGAAACCGGTAGCCCTCCCCGGCGTGAACCATCTCCGGCACGCCGTCGCCGTTGGCCTCGTACGGCCGGAACTCGCCCGGAAGCCGGCTGGTGTGGCGCCGGGGGCGAATCTCGATTCTCTCCGCTGGCGGGATCTCCACCTTCTCGGTCATGTGGCCGACGCACTCGTCCATCATGAACATCACCGGGACACGATACTCTTCCGAGAGGTTAAACGCCTGGATGGTCAGGTCGAAGCATTCCTGGGGCGAGTTGGGCGCCAGCGCGATGATCTCATAATCCCCGTGCGACCCCCATCGCGCCTGCATCATGTCGGCCTGCGCGGGCAACGTGGGCAAGCCCGTCGAGGGGCCGCCGCGCTGCACGTTTACAAACACGCACGGCGTTTCGGTCATGGCCGCGTATCCGATGTGTTCCATCATCAAAGAGAAGCCCGGCCCGGAGGTGACCGTGAAGGCCTTGGCTCCGCCCCACACGGCACCCAGGATGGCGATCGACGCGGCCAGCTCGTCCTCCATCTGGATAAACACGCCCCCGATGGTTGGAATCCGCGCGGCGAAGCGCTCGACGATTTCGGTCGATGGGGTGATGGGATACCCTGCCGCGAATCGCGCCCCGGCGGCCAGCGCACCCTCGCAACAGGCTTGGTCCCCATCGAGGAAATGCGCTCCGGTCAGCACGCCTTTGGGATCAGCCTGCATGGGCGGCTTCCTTCCAACCGAAGATGGCGAAATCGGGGCAGTACATCCCGCACAGGTCGCAGCCGCTGCATTTTTCAGCATAGATGACGTGGGGCGGGTGGTAGCCCTTGGCATTGAAGGCTGAGGAAAGGGCCAGCACCTTGGTGGGGCAAAACTCGACACAAAACCCACACCCCTTGCATCTTTCTACAGCAATCAGAACAAAGCCGCGAACCATC
>JACQDI010000370.1 GCA_016201195.1 Acidobacteriota bacterium
CGGGTGACTTCTGGCTTGGTAAATGCGGGGAACTCCAGCTTCATCCGTGACTACGCAGGGATCGCTGCGGGGCCTGTGAGCAGCGTCTATTACGCACACCCGGTGTGGACCAGCGGAGGGTTTAATAACGGGCAACTTCAAACGGCCGCCCTGACGACGCCGTAGCCACTGAGGAGCGCCCGCTATCGGGATGGCGGTAGCGGGCGGCTCCCCCTTTAAAACCGTTTCTTCGAATCCAGCAGCAATGTAACCGGGCCGCTGTTCACCAGTTCTACTTCCATCATGGCCTGGAAAACTCCGGTTTCCACGTCCAGCCCCCTAGCCCGCAGCAGTTCAACGTAGCAGTTATAGAGGGCTTTCGCCTGGTCGGGCGGCGCGGCCTCGTCGAAGCTGGGGCGGCGTCCCTTGCGGCAATCGCCGTACAGGGTGAACTGAGAAACGACCAGGACGGCCCCTCCCGCCTCCGCCAGCGAGCAGTTCATCTTTCCAGCGGCGTCCTGGAAGACGCGCAACCCGGCGGTCTTCTCGGCCAGGTACTCGGCGTCGGCGGCGGTGTCCAGTTTCCCGACGCCGAGCAGCACTAGGAATCCACGGCCGATCGAACCGGTCAGTTTTCCTCCCACCGACACTTGAGCACGGCTCACGCGCTGGATTACGGCTCTCATGGCAGCCCGCCAGTATACACCGTTGCGGGCCCTGCGGTTCTGCGTTAGCCTTTGTTTATGTACTGCACCAATTGCGGCGCAGCCCTGGGCGATGGAGACGCCTTCTGCGCCAAGTGCGGCAAGCCGACAGGTGTAGCCGGAACGGCTCCCGGGCCTCCCCCCGCCGCGGTGCGCCGGCTGGTGCGGCCGATGTCGGAAAAGAAGGTCGCCGGTGTGTGCGCCGGTGTGGCTCGCTATATGGAAGTGGACGTGACTATGGTGCGGGTGTTGTGGCTGGTGGTGGCGATTTTTACCGTGGTTCCC
The DNA here is from genome assembly GCA_016201195.1 of Acidobacteriota bacterium. Classification (GTDB taxonomy): domain Bacteria; phylum Acidobacteriota; class Terriglobia; order Bryobacterales; family JACQDG01; genus JACQDI01. The sequence goes on from JACQDI010000370.1 coordinate 969, forward strand.
GGCTTTCTGGCCTACTTCGTGATGTGGATCGCGATGCCCAAAGATTACGGGCGGCCCACGCCGACCGAGGTCGCGGTTACCCATTCATGATTGAAACTTTTGCGTACGCCCGCGCCGGGTTTGTGGGGAATCCCAGCGACGGGTATTTCGGCAGGACCATTTCCCTGATCGTGCGGAATTTTCGCGCGCGCGTGCTGCTCTATCCGAGCGCGCGGCTGGAGATCAAGCTACTACGGCGGCATTCGCATCATCCAGGCCCTGTTAATGCGCTTCAGCGACTACTGCCTGGAGCAGGGGATTCTGCTCGAGGACCGGAATTTCACCATCGAATACGAATCCACCATCCCCCAGCGGCTGGGCCTCGGCGGGTCGAGCGCCATCATCACCGCGGCGCTGCGGGCGCTGATGCAATACTTCCGCGTCGAGATCCCGCTGCCGGTCCAGGCGAACCTGGTGCTCGAAACCGAGACGCGGGAATTGGGCGTGCCGGCCGGCCTGCAAGACCGCGTCATCCAAGCCTATGAGGGCGTGGTGTACATGGATTTTTCCCGTGACGTGATGACGCGGCAGGGCTACGGCAACTATGAGCCGCTCGACCCGGCGCTGCTGTCCAACGTGTACCTCGCTTATCGCACCTCGCTGAGCGAAGGGACGGAGGTGTTTCACCACAATGTGCGCGAGCGGTTCAATGCCGGCGACCCGGTGGTGGTGGGCGCCATGAAGGAGTGGGCGGGCTACGCTGCGCAGGCTCGGGAGGCGCTTGTGGCGCGAGACTACCGGAAGCTCGGGGAGCTGATCAACGCCAATTTCGACCTGCGGGCGAAGATCTACAAGATCAGCGACGGGAACCTGGAAATGATCCACACCTCGCGCCGTTTGGGCGCGACCTCAAATTTCGCGGGCTCCGGGGGAGCGATTGTCGGCACGTACCAGGACGACGAGATGTACAACAAGCTGGCTGCGGAGTTCGCCCGCATCGGGGTCGGAATCGTGAAACCGAAGGTGCTGCCATGAGTGAGAAGACACGTCCTTTTCAGCCGCCCTGCCGGTTGCTGTTGGGCCCGGGGCCGAGCATGGTCGATGACCGCGTTTACCGGGCCCTGGCGTCGCCGGTGGTGGGGCATCTGGATCCCGTCTGCTTCGCGGTGATGGAGGACATCCAGCGGATGCTGCGGCCGGTGTTCGGCACCGGATCACGGTTCGTGATCGCCCTGTCGGGGACCGGATCGAGCGGGATGGAAGCGGCGATCAGCAATTTCGTCCGGCCCGGAGACGAGGTGGTGGTATTCGTCAACGGCCTGTTCGGGGAGCGGATCGCGGACATGGTAGAGCGCTGGGGCGGCAAGCTGCGCCGTTTCGACGCGAACTGGGGCGAGGCCTTCACCCCCAAGCGGCTGCGCGAGGCATTGGCGGGCACGCGGCCGAAGCTGGTGGCCATCGTGCAGGCCGAGACCTCCACCGGAGCCCGCAACCCGATCGCGGAGGTGGCGCAGTCCGCTCACGAGCGCGGAGCGCTGCTGCTGGCGGATGCCGTCACC
>JACQDI010000371.1 GCA_016201195.1 Acidobacteriota bacterium
CGTCATCTCGCAGCTCGTACTCCCACAGGTATCCGTTGCGCGGCCCCGACTTTCGCGACACGATGGCGAACACCGCGAGGTCGCCGGGCCGCCGGTAGAGCGCGATACCCATCGGCTCCACCTGCGCGCCCGACTGTCCTTCAAATACCCGCACACCGCTTCCGGAAGAAATGTCGGTGAGACCCTCGGCGGTGATCCGGTAGACGCGCAGCCGCCGCTGGAGCCTCTCCGTGACCACAGCGATATCCACCGGGCCCGACCGCAGAAAAATCCCGTACTCCACGTCCACGTTGTTCGGCTGGTCGATTCCGGCGACAGTCTGGCGAATTTTCCCGTCGAGTCCCCATACCACCAAAGCGCCCCGGGGCGCGGGGACCTTGTTGGTGCCCACGATCAGGCTTCGCGCCGGATCGGCCGGGTTCACCCAGATCGCCGGATCGTCGGCGTCGTCGGAAACCGGCTGGGTGATCACCACGGGGCGAATGTCGGCCGGCGGCCGCGACTGTGAGCACGCCGCAACGAAGAGCGTCGCCAGCAGGCTACTTGCGAAGCGTGTACTCATACAGCAGCGTTCGGTTCGCGTCGACGAAGCTGATTTTCAAACTCGCGTTGTCGCCATCCAGCACCGCAAACCCGTAGGAGCTCTTCGCGAACAGCGAGCGCGGTCCTGCCGCGATGGGGCGGATGCCGGCGCCGCCGCTCCCGGCGATGAAAAAGTGCACTCCGCCTTCCGGCTTCAGGTGCTGCATATCGTGATCGTGGCCGGCCAGGTGCACGTCGGCGCGGCCTTTCAGCACCGGCAGCAGCTCGGCGACAAGACTCTTCGTATCGCCGTGGACCCCGTGCGAATAGATCGGGTGGTGTCCGTAGACAACCTTCCAGCGCGCCTGGCTCTGGTCCAACTGCTCCCGGAGCCACACCAGTTGCGCTTCCGACATGGCCTGCGTGTCGGTGGCGAAGAACTGCACCGCTCCGGCGGTGAAGGTGTAGCGGGTGGCCGGCATCCGCCAGCTCGGGCTCTGCGTAGCGTAGATCACCTCGGCCGCCGGGCTGTCGGGCTGGCCCCAATCGTGGTTGCCAAAGCTGACGTAGAAGCGGATGCCGAGGGGATCGTACAACTGGTCCCACCAGGTCTTCCAACGCGGATCGGTGGGGCTGTCCATGCCGCGGGGATAGAAATTGTCGCCCAGCGTGATCGCAAAATCGAATGGCCGCGCGCGGTGATAAGCAAGCATTGCGGCGGCGGTCAACTTTTGCGCTTCGGTACCCTGTCCGTAGTCGCCGAAGGCCAGCACGCGGACCGGCTGGCCGGCCGGCTTGACGGAAAACGCCGGCGGCGGCGCCAGCATGAACGCGGGAAGCCGGGCGCCTCGGGCAAGGTTCGCTATCCGCTCCTGGGCCTGGGCGAAGCGGCGGTAGTCGCCTTGGTTCCCGCTCTCGCGGGCCGCTTTCATTCGCGCTTCGAGGGTGCGCTGGCCGGCCTGCGCCTGCTGGTCCTGCAAACGTTCCAGGGCAAGGATGGCGACGCCGGCATCGGGATCCGTAGTCGCCCGGCGCCACAGTGCCTGGCGCACCGGCTCGCGGTCCAACCGCCCCAGCCGCTCGATGAGGGCCGTCCGCACCCGAGGCGAGGGGTCTTCGTCGAGCACCCCCAACAGGAACTCGAGGGACCCGGCGAGGTTCCCCGCGAGCGCCGCCACCAGGGCCAACCGCTTCATCTCGTCGGCTTCCTTCAGCAAGGCCTCGCCCTTGTCCCGCAGGGCCGCCGGCAACACGTCGGGCGTCGTCGCCGGACGCAAGACGCCCGGCGCCAGGCACAGGCACAGCAGTAGGCAGACAGCTTGTCTCATTGTCATCGGCACTACTATACCCTGGCGGCAGCGTTGTGTGTTGAGCCTCAGGGATCCGAGGCCGGAAGCCGACCCGGCTGGGACCAGACCTGCTAGACTGTTCTGCTAAGCCGACAATTCGTCAGCTCGGGGAAAGTTATGGGGCGGCTGTTTTCCGTGAATCGTACCGCAGCAAACGGGCAGACCAGACGTGTCGCCCGCTTTGGCGTCTTCGAACTGGACGTGATTAGCGGCGAACTCCGCAAGGCCGGAGTGAAGATCAAGCTTCAGGCCCGGTCGTTCCAGATTTTGAAAGCGCTTCTGGAAGTGCAAGGAGCCGCGGTAACGCGCGAGGAGCTTCGCCGCCGGCTCTGGCCTGATGAGACATTCGTCGACTTTGAAAGCGGATTGAATACTGCGATCAATCGCCTTCGGCTGGTTCTGCGGGACTCAGCCGAGAACCCACGGTACATCGAAACTCTGGCTCGCACCGGCTATCGATTCATCTTCCCTTGCGAGCAGATCGAAGTCAGTTCGGATGCGCCTCCCCAGATCATTGGCAAGACAAACTTTCCTTCGCCCGTCCAACCGGCCAACCGCCGGTCTTGGCTTCGATTGGCGGTATGCGTCGCTTGCTTGGCTCTTCTCGTGCTTGCAGGCGTTTTGTATGTGCGCTGGCCGCAAGCCCGCGAAGCGAAGTTTCACCAGATCACTTTCGGTCGGGGTCAGGTGTGGTCTGCGCGCTTCGCCCCGGGCGGGCAGGGCGTCTTATATACGGCGCAGTGGGAGACGGGACCGCGGCAAATGTTCTTCACCAGCTCGGTCAGCCCCGAGTCACGCCCCCTGGGTTTTCTCGGGATGAGTCTGGCCTCCGTGTCCTCTCGGGGAGAACTGGCGCTTCTGCGGTCCGACGGGACCATGAACATTGCGGGCAGCACCCTCCTCCGGGTCCCCCTGCACGGCGGGGCTCCGTTGGAAGTGGACCGCAACATCATGGGCGCTGACTGGTCGGCTGACGGCAGCACCCTGGCGGTAGTGAGGGCGACCAGCGGGGCGAACCAACTCGAGTTTCCCATCGGCAAAGTGCTGTATCGCACGTCTGGATGGCTGAGCCACGTCCGAATTTCTCCCGATAACACCAGGATCGCGTTCCTGGAACATCCGGTGCGGCACGATGATAGCGGCGGGGTCAAGCTCGTCAGCACGAATGGATCGCAGCAGTTGGTTTCTGACGGCTGGACCAGCGCAGGCGGCGTGGCGTGGCTGAGTTCTGGAAAGGAAATCTGGTTTACGGCGGCGCGCAAGGGCGCTGCACGCTCCCTTTGGGCGATCACGCCTTCGGGCAAGCTTCGTCCGATCTCCCAGGCGCCCGGCGTCCTCACGCTGCGGGACGTCGCTCCGGACGGACGCGTTCTCATCACAAGCGACACCCGGCGTCTGGAGATGGCCGGCCGTATTCGACAAGAAGCAGTGGAGCGGAATCTGTCCTGGCTTGACTGGTCTCGCGTACAGAAGGTCTCCGCCGACGGCGGCTTGGTTCTTTTCGACGAGAACGGCGAAGGCGCAGCCTCCGAGTCCGTCGTATACATCCATTACACCGACGGCGGCAGCACGGTCCGGGTCGGAGAGGGGCGAGCCATGGATTTGTCGCCGAACGACAAAACGGTACTCACGATGAGTCTCGATGAGCGCACCCGCTTCCGCTTGCTCCCGCTTGCCGGTGGACCGCCCCGTGACTTGCCGCCCACTGGCCTTCAATGCCAATGGGCCCGCTTTTTCCCAGACGGCCGGCGGTTGCTCGTCCTTGGAAACAAACCAGGGAAGGGTCTTCGACTGTATGTTCAATCCCTCGAGAATCCAGGCGCCCCGCCCGCGCCCATCACCCCGGAAATGGTTGTACGCAACGTCTCCATATCTCCAGATGGCCAGCGCGTGGCAGTGCTGTCGGCGGATGGGAAGCTCGCTGTGTATCCGACCAGCCTCGGGGAGCCGCAGATTATCCCGGCCAGTGAGCCTCTGGCGCCGGTGCATTGGAGCCAGGATGGTCAGTGGCTCTTTGTTCTGCACCGCCGGACCTCCACAGAGATCCCCGCCCGGGTGTCTCGCATCCAGCTCTCCACCGGCCAAATCAACCCCTGGAAACAGATCGCACCACCCGATCGCATGGGTGTCACCGACGTGACGGGCATCGCCATATCAAGAGACGAACGCTCGTACGTCTATTCCTACCGCCGGGTGCTATCAGAACTCTACTTAGTCGCTGGGTGGTAAGGGCAGCACCCCTTGGAACCGGTGACGAGCTTGTTAGGTCTGCCACAAACCCGTTTTCTTTCAATCGGATGAATCGTTAGATACAAGTTATCAGAAAGCCATTGAAAGGTCTCCTGGAGGCCCTTAAATTACGGCCAGGGGGGCTGTTCATGAGAAGACTGAAGTTGACGTTTGCACTGACTATGCTTGTAGCAGGCGCCTTGGCGGTCGTCGGGAGGTCCCAAAACCAGGTCTTTGCTCCGATCGTCGACCGCATTGGCTTCCCGGTAGGGTACCAGACGACCTTCACACACCTGTACACGTTTGACCACTTCCAGAATCGGCAGATCCGGGTCGCCTATGCGAACGATCTGGCGGCGAACGTGAAGCCCGGGCAGCCGTATCCCTACGGCTCGATCATCGTGGGCGAATTCTATCCGGCGCTGCGAGATGCTCAGGGCGAACCGGTCCTGGATGAGAACGGTCGCTTTATCCAGGGGGGAGCGCCGACTATCTTCGTGATGCGCAAGGAGGTAGGCTTCGGCGTCGCCTATGGGCCCTTCCGCAATGGCGAGTGGGAGTACGTGTCGTATCGTCCCGACGGAACTTACGCAAGTCCTCCCGAGAGGACTGGCGCTGGAAGTTGCGCAGAGTGCCACCAGACGGCTGGCCGGTCCAAAGACTTTGTTTTCCGAGCCAACCTGCACTTTGCCAACGCCAGCGGAGCGGTGCCGGATGCGGTGATCAAGAACTATCGCTTCATTCCCGCCACCATTACGGTGAAACCCGGTCGGGCTATCACGGTATACAACGACGACGATACGAACCCTCACACGTTCACGGCTAACAATGGAAGCTTTGATTCGGGCCTTCTGAATTCTGGGGACAGCTTCAGCGTGGCCCTTATCCAGCCGGGTCGGATCGACGTCCATTGCAACAACCATAACCGTGAGAGCGCTACGATCGTCGTCCAGCCCTGACGCCGGTTGTTCACATCGAGCGTCACAGCGGTGAAGCGAGGGAATGGCCGTCGGTGCCGCAAGCAGGTCTATAACCGAAAGCGGCTTGTACGCGGCGCTCGGATACTTGCCGCCCACCGGCGCGCCTATGGGCTGCCCTCCGAAGTGGAGACGTGTGGTATGAGTTTTCTGAGGGAAATATAAATATATCCATCCGATGGAGTCTCTTGCGTCGTTCCCCTCGGGGGCAACTGCAAGACGGCGCGGGGGGCGTGCAAAGTGTTAATTCTGATGCGCTTTCTTGACCCTGCTCGAAGCCCTTTGCTCTACTTTAGGTCTAGGCTCGATCCATATCACCAGCAAGGAGAGCTCCCATGTGTAAGATTGCGCGCGTGCTGCTTCTCGTCTTTGCCACCGCCGCGTTTAGCTGGGCCGCCCGAGTGGACACCGTGGCGCTGACTACCACCTTAAGCCCGGCCAATGAAGTGCCTCCGGTAACCGGAGTGAACGCCGGCGGGTCGTGCCTCGTCCTGGTACATGTAACGCGGAACGACAGCGGAGCAATCGCCGGCGGGGTGGTCGATTTTGACGTCAACTTCAGCTTTGCCGGGGCCGTCGATTTTATCGGGCTGCACATCCACGAAGGGCCGGCCGGGCAAAAAGCGGAGGTTGTGATCCGCACGGATCTTTCCGACACCAAGCGCTTCTCTCATCCGGGCGGGGATAACTCGATTCACAAGCAGGTGGTGGTCACTGACGCCGCGCTGCTGGGCCGTCTGCTGGCGAACCCGTCCAGATTCTATTGCAACATGGACACTCCGGCCAATCCCGACGGTGTGATGCGAGGGCAACTTTCGCAGCCCGATGCGATTTTTATGCGCACAGCGCTGTTGCCGAACAACGAGGTGCCCCCCAACGCCGGTCTGGACGCTGGTGGCTCGTGTACCATCCGGGCGCTGGTCGATCGGAATGCCTCCGGCCAGGTCACCGGCGGCACCGTATTCTTTGACGTGAACTACCGTTTCGCGGACACGGTGGACTTGACCGGGCTGCACATCCACAACGGCCCGGCCGGTGTCATCGCCGGCGTGGTGATCGGCACCGACCTGAACAGCACCACTAACGCCATCCGGGGCGTGAAGCAGGGAACCATCTTCAAAGCGGTTCCCATCCGCACCCAGGTGCAGCTCGACAACCTGCGCGGGCTGTTGGTCAATCCGGCTGTTTTCTACTGCAACCTGCACACGACGGTCAATCCCGGCGGCGCGATCCGCGGGCAAATGCTGTACGCCGGCTCGACCTCCCGGAGCGCGGACATGGTAACGGCCAACGAGGTCCCGCCGGTCACCGGCGTGAATGGCACGGCCACCGGGAAACTCTCGGTATATTACACGCGCTCGGGCGCGGGGCTGATCTCCGGGGCGGCAGTGGCGTTTGACGTCAACTACCAGGGCTTTCCCGCGGACACGCAATTCACCGGCCTGCACATCCGCAACAACGTGGCCGGGGCCAACGGCGACATCGTGATCGACAGCGGCTTGAGCGCCGTCGACGGGTTCACCGGCAGCGCGGGCAACATCTATCGTCTCGTAAATGTGGACGCGAACAACGCTGCCGCTCTGAAAGCGCTGAACGACCTGCTGGCCAATCCGGCGCGCTTCTATATAAACATGCAGACCGCGGCGAACCCCGACGGGGCGATCCGGGACCAGTTGGGAACGGCGCTCACCGTTCCTCCCGCGATCAACCAGGGCGGCATCATCAGCGCGGTCAATGACGCCACCATCGGCGCCTCACTTGGCGCGCTGGTTACCCTTTACGGCACCAACCTCGTGCAGACCACCTCGGACCTTGGCGGCCTGGAGTTCCCTCTCCTGCCGATCATCCTCAACGGCACCGACGTGCGGGTCGGCTTGCGGCAGGCGCCGCTGGTCTACGTCAGCCCCACCCAGATCAACTTCCAGATTCCCTACGAGACCGATCCCGGCAACGCGCAGGTGCTCGTGACCCGGGCCGAGACGTTCAGCGCGCCCGTGTCGATCAACGTGCGGGCCACGGCGCCCGGCATCTTCGTGAACTCGCTGGGGGCGGCGGTGTTGAAGAACTCTGACTTCACGCAGGTGTCGGCGACGAACCCGGCCGCGGCGGGCGACGTAGTCAGCATCTTCTCCACCGGCCTGGGTCGCGTGACGCCCCCGATCGCCAGCGGCCGGTTCGCGCCCACCGTGACCACCGGCACGGTTCCCCTCACCGTCGCGCAACCAACGGTCACCATCGGCGGAGTCAGCGCCGAGGTCCTCGCCTCGAGCCTCGCTCCGGGCTTCGCCGGCCTCTACCAGGTCGCCGTGCGCGTCCCCTCCGGAGTCGCCTCCGGCAACCAGCCGGTCGTAATCACGGCCGACGGCCAGCGGTCGAACGCGGCGATGATGGCGGTCAAGTGAGACCATTTCGTGATTTTATGATTTGGTGATTTGGTGATTTAAGATAACCAAATCTGCGATAATCTCGCCATGCTCAAGCTTGGCGTGGTTTTGCTGGCTGTTTCTGCGGTCGCGC
>JACQDI010000372.1 GCA_016201195.1 Acidobacteriota bacterium
CGCAGATTGTTCTGCTCCATCCCAATGAACCACTGTTCGGTGGCGCGAAAGATGGTCGGGTTGTGGCAGCGCCAGCAATGCGGGTAGCTGTGCTCGATCTGCTCGCTTACCAGCAGCGCGCCCGCTTGCTTCAGCAGATCGATCACGATGGGGTTGGCTTCCCACACCGTTTTGCCGATCAGCACGTCGGGCAGGCGGCCCTCGACATCTGGAATATGAAAGAACCTGCCGGCGCCATCGACCGGAGAGTAAGTGGGGATGCCGTATTCCCGGGCAATGAGGTAATCCTCGTGGCCGTGGCCGGGCGCCGTGTGAACCACGCCGGTGCCCTGGTCGAGCGTCACGTGATCGGCCAGGATCCCGCGCGAGCGGCGGTCGAGGAACGGGTGACGGAAGTCCAGGCCCTCCAGGCGGTCGCCACTGAACGAGGCGAGCGTGCTTTTCACGACAAAACCATCCCGCGCGAGCGGCGGTCGAGGAACGGGTGACGGAAGTCCAGGCCCTCCAGGCGGTCGCCACTGAACGAGGCGAGCGTGCTTTTCACGACAAAACCGCATTGGGCGGCGGTCGTCTCGAGCAGTTGTCGGGCGACGATGTGGACCGCCCCGCCGCCGGTCTCCGCCGCCACGTATTCGAGGCGCGGGTGAAAGGCCAGGGCCATGTTGGCCGGGATGGTCCACGGCGTGGTGGTCCAGGCGATCGCGCTCACCTTGCGCCCGGCGAGCGCCGGATCGATCTTTTCGGCGCCCGAGGGCAACTCGAACTTCACACAGATCGACGGGCTGGTGTGGTTCTCATACTCGACCTCGGCCTCGGCAAGCGCGGTGCGGTCGTGCAGGCACCAGTGGACCGGCTTAAGGTCCTTGTAGACATAGCCGGCCGAAAGCATTCCCACGAACGCTCCGGCGATGGTTGCTTCGTACTCCGCCGACATCGTCAGGTAGGGGTCGTTCCACTCGCCGAACACCCCCAGGCGCCGGAAACTCTTCCGCTGGATCTCGACGTACTTCTCCGCATAACGCCGGCAGGCTGCCCGAATTTCGAGCGCGCTCATGCGCGCCTTGCGGGCGCCCAGCTCCTGGTCGACCTTGATTTCGATGGGCAGCCCGTGGCAATCCCACCCGGGCACGTAGGGCGAGTTAAATCCCGCCATGGTCTTGGATTTAACAATGAAGTCCTTGACGATCTTGTTCAGCGCCGTGCCGAGGTGGATGTTCCCGTTGGCGTAGGGGGGGCCGTCGTGCAGGATGTAAACGGGAGCGCCCTGGCGGGCCTGCCGGATCCGGCCGTAGAGGTTCTCTTTCTCCCACCGCTCCAACAAGTTGGGCTCGTTCTGCGGCAGATTAGCCTTCATCGGGAAGGCGGTCTTCGGTAGGTTGATCGTAGCCTTGAGGTCAAGCACTCCCATGGTCTGATTATAGCTGGTCCGATTATAGCGCGCCCGGCCCCCTCACCCAGGCCTCTATGGTTTTCTGTAACCGGGCTAACACGCCGATTCGATTGTGCTTGCTGACTGGACAGGTGTGTTACAATAAAGGCAGATTCCAAAAGGTGTAACGCCTTTAGGAGCGCAGGCGTCGAATCTTTGTGTAGAATGGGCGAGAGGAGACGCGGTACACGGATATGGAGCGAGGGGACCATCTCGATCATTTGATCATCAGTACAATAGAGGAGCCCTGGTACAAGTCGTTGGTAAGCCAGGTCCGGGAGCTGTTGAACCCGAAAGTGGAACCGCCGCTGGTGCTGACCTCCAAGCCTGTGCCGGTCAAGGACATCTGGGGTGAGTATAACTACAGCCGGTAGGCGGCGGCATCCTCGGTGGGGACGCACCTGCTGGTGGCAGTGCTGATCTTTACCGTCTTTGCGCATCCCGCCGTGCAGGACGCGGCGAGGAAGACGGCCACGCTGATCCTGCCCGCCGACCTCTCGGCTTATATTCCTGTGGCCAAGGCCTCCACCAAGCCCATGGGCGGTGGCGGAGGCGGCGGCGACCGCTCCCCGCTGCCGGCGAGCAAAGGGAAGCTGCCGAAGTTCGCGCTGGAGCAGTTCACTCCGCCGACCACCAAGATTCTCAATGAGAATCCGAAGCTGATCATGGATCCGACGGTGGTGGTGCCGCCGGAACTCCAGCTTCCGCAGATCAACATGGCGCAGTTCGGCGATCCGCTGGGCCGGCTCGGGCCACCGTCGAACGGTCCCGGCTCGGGCGGCGGCATCGGCTCCGGTTCCGGCGGCGGCGTCGGCTCGGGGACGGGTCCCGGCGTGGGTCCCGGCTCCGGCGGCGGCATCGGCGGCGGGGCTTACCGGGTGGGCGGCGGTGTTTCCGCGCCGCTGTTGATTCACCGCGTGGACCCTGAGTATTCCGAAGAGGCGCGCAAGGCCAAGCACCAGGGCACGGTCGAGCTCTACGTGGAGGTCGAGCCGGATGGCAAGGCGCACAAGATCCTGGTTCGCCGCAGCCTCGGCCTGGGACTCGATGAGAAGGCCATCGAAGCGGTCCGCCAGTGGCGCTTCAAGCCCGCGCTCAAGGACGGCAAGCCAGTAACCGTCGGCGCTCTGGTGACCGTGCACTTCCGGCTTCTGTAGACGCTCTATTTCCCGTCCAGTTATACTGAAGAGTACTCCTCTGTTTGGGAGGTGGTGTAACGGTAACACGGCAGACTCTGGATCTGCTTATCGGGGTTCGAATCCCTGCCTCCCAGCCAAATTCGACCTTTGGTTGACAGTAGACTACACTTGTTTGGAATCAAGTCAAGAGCGGCCTTCAGGCCGTCATCGAGGTCTCCCACGAGAGCTGGCGGCAACAACCCAATCCGTTTGCTCAGCTTCGCTCGATCCAGCGTCGTGACCTGGTGGCACACCGCCACACTCGCCTTGGCAAGACCCGCTACGCCGCTCGGGATTTCGACCACAGTGGGACCGCGCCTTGCTTGCGCGACGGATGTCGAGACCGGAACGACGATGACGGACCTCCATCCGGGTGATTGGTTGAAGCCGTCACTGGACACCAGAATCACCGGCCGCCGCCCGGTCGGTTCTGATCCTGAACGTGGCGCTAAATCGGCCCAATAGACGTCGCCACGCTTCATTTCGCCTCCTGGTCCATCCTCATCAACTCTTCAATCGCAGCCCCTTCCAGAATGGGATCCAAGTCAAACCGTGTACCGGCCATACGCGCGGCGTACTCCATCACCGCCTGACGCCTTGCCGTCTTCTTCCTGGCTCGCAGCCAGCTCGATATGGCCTCCCTGGCTACCGTTGTGGCGGGGAGTTGCGCTCGCTCTGCCTCGGCGCGGAGTTCATCGTAGGTTCCTTCTGGGAGAGGGAGATGGAAGTTCTTCACGGCAGCCTCGTGTCCTTTATTGTGCCACGTGGAGAAAGAGGTGGAAACCATGTTTTCTGGGCCATGGCCAACCCCCTGAACCCCAAGCTGAGCCACGACCGTAAGGGAGTGGTCCCTTCCGGCACGCAAACAGTAACGGTGTCCTCGGTTTCCACCGGTTCCTTGATTATCAGGCGTGCGTCGCCGCGAATGATGCAGTACAATCTGCACGAGCACAAAGCGACGCTTCGTTAGGACCGCTGCTGTCAACCATGAACGGACGCGAAAGGGTGCTGGCCGCACTGCGGCGCCAGCCGGTGGATCGACCACCGACTTGTAATCCAACTTCCGTGGCCACGCTGGAACTGATGGAACACAGCGGTGCGTCATTCCCGCACGCCAACCGGGTCCCCGACTTAATGGCCCGTCTTGCCGCCGCCGGCCACACCGAGCTGGGCTTCGACACCATCATGCCAGTCTTTTCCGTGATCCAGGAGTCATCGGCTTTGGGATGCAGAATCGAATGGGGCGAGAAAGATAACTGGCCGACGGTCAGAATGCGCGAGCCGATCTGGCAGCGCCCCGACGATATCCGGATTCCTGCTGACCTGCTGACACATCCCGACACGCGATGCGTGCTCGAAGCCATCAAAATTCTGAAGCGGGACTTCGGCAACGAGGTGGCCGTCATCGGCAAGACCATGGGGCCCTGGACGCTCTCGTATCATTGCTTCGGCCTCGAAGATTTCCTGCTGCTGACGGCGGATGACCCTGGGCAGGCGATGCTCTGCCTGGACCGGCTGAAGGAAGTCACAGTCGCATTCGGGCTGGCGCAGATCGAGGCGGGGGCCGATGCCTTGACACTGCCTGATCACGCCACCGGCGACCTGGTCAGCGGCCAATACTACAAGCGTTTCCTGCTGGACCTGCACACCGAATTCCGAGAGCGGCTCCCGGCGCCGATCATCCTGCATATCTGCGGCCGCACGCTTGACCGGATGGATTACATCGCGCAGACCGGCGTGGCGGCATTTCACTTCGATTCCAGGAATGATCCATTCGAGAGCGTGAAGGTGGTCAAGGACCGGCTCTCGCTGGCGGGAAGCGTTAATAACCCGGTGACGCTGCTCTCGAAAGGCCCCGCGGAAGTTCGCCGGGAAGTCTGGCGAAATCTAGACGCCGGCGTGCGCCTGATCGGCCCGGAGTGCGCCGTTCCACTCCAGACCCCGATCGAAAATCTCAAAGAAATTCCACGGGCCGTTGCAGCGTGGCGGCGGGACCCCGGCGCAGTCGCAGCACGCGGGTAGAAAATCCGTTGATGGCGACGGAACCCATGCTGCCGGTCAGCTCGGCATCGGCGGTGGCCGGGTGCGGCGAAACGTGGCTCGCCACGGCTCGCAATTCCCGATTGACGAATACCGCAACCGGTGGATATACTATTGGTTTGACTGCTATCACAAGAGCCGCGCGGCGTCACTACCATCATCACGGGATTGGTGTCCTCGGGCGGCAGCGGTAAACTCCAAAGCAGCGATTGGGAATACGGCCCGCCGGAGAGAATCTCCAGCGGGCTTTTTTGTTGAACTTTTATGGAACTGGATTTCACGAAACTCGATGGGCTGGTGGCGGCGGTGGTGCAGGACGCCTCGAGCGGCCGCGTCCTCATGGTTGGCTACATGAACCGGGCGGCATTCGAGAAGACGGTCGCCACCGGCCGGATCACCTTTTTCAGCCGCTCGCGCAACAAGCTGTGGACCAAAGGGGAGACCTCGGGCCACTGGCTGAACGTGCGCGAGATCTCGACCGATTGCGACCAGGACGCGGTGCTGATTCGCGCCGAGCCACTGGGGCCTGGGGTCTGCCACAATGGCTACCAGAGCTGTTTCTACCGGCGGCTCGAAGACGGCGAGTGGCGCGAAACCGAGCCGCGGGCTTTCGATCCGGCAGCGGTCTACGGAGGCGGGGCATGAAACTAAAGCTGGGGATTCCCAAAGGCAGCCTGGAGATCGCCACCCTCGACCTGTTCCGCCGCGCGGGCTACAACATCACGCCCAGCGCGCGCTCCTACTTTCCCTCGGTCGACGATCCGGAGTTGGAGTGCATGCTGATCCGGGCGCAGGAGATGGCGCGGTACGTGGAAGACGGCATCCTCGACGCCGGCCTGACCGGCAAGGACTGGGTTGAGGAAAACGGTGCAGATGTGATCGCCGTGGCCGACCTGATCTACGCCAAGCAGAGCTTCGGCAAGGTGCGCTGGGTACTGGCAGTGCCCGAGGCCTCGGGGCTGAGCTCGGTGAAGGAGCTGAGCGGCAAGATCATCGCTACCGAGCTCGTGCGTACGACCGAGCGGTACCTGGCGGCCAACGGAGTGAAGGCGAAGGTCGAGTTCAGTTGGGGAGCGACCGAGGTAAAGCCGCCCGTGCTGGCTGACGCCATCGTCGAGGTGACCGAAACCGGCTCCTCGCTCAAGGCCAACAAGCTGAAGATCATCGATACGGTGACGGAATCGAACACGCAGCTCATCGCCAATCGCGGCGCATGGCAGGACCCGTGGAAGCAGAAAAAGCTCTGCGACATGAAGATGCTGCTCGAAGGGGCGATGAACGCGCTGGGGAAGGTCGGCCTGATGCTCAACGTGAACCGCGAGAATCTGCCCGCAGTGCTGGCGGTTTTGCCGGCGTTGAAGCGGCCGACGATCTCAAGCCTGAGCGAGGAAGGATGGGCAGCGGTCAACACGGTGCTCGATGAATCCACGGTGCGGGAGATCATTCCGCGCCTGAAGGCAGCCGGCGCGGAAGGCATAGTCGAGTACCCCTTGAACAAAATTGTGATGTGAAGCAAGGAGTCAGGAGATAGAGGTGTTGCGGATTATTTCGAGTCGCGAGCGGGGAAGAGTGGAACGGCTGCTGGCGCGGCGGGGGCAGAGGCTCGTCGAAGCAGAGCGGGTCGTGCGGCCGATCCTGGAGGCGGTGCGAAAGAGTGGAGACCGGGCGCTGGTCCGTTATGCGCGGAAGCTCGACGGGCTGCGGGGTAACACGGTGGCCGTCCCGCCGGCCGCGCTCGCCCAGCCATTGCCGCAGGCCTTTCGGCGGGCAGTGGAGCTGGCCTCTGCGCAGATCTGGGAATACAGCCGGATGCAGATGCCGCGGAGCTGGCGCAAGCGCGTGCGGCCGGGGTTGTCGGTAGGGCAACTGGTGCGGCCGCTCGAATCCGTCGCCGCCTACATTCCCGGCGGGCGATATCCCCTGCCCTCGACTTTGATGATGACCGTTATTCCGGCCCAGGTGGCGGTGGTGAAGACGATCTTGGTAGCTTCGCCGAGCCGGAATCCACTGCTGCTGGGGACGGCCGGGCTGCTCGGGGTGCGGAGTTTCTTTCACATGGGTGGAGCGCAGGCGGTGGCTGCCTTTGCGTTCGGAACCGAGACGGTGCCCCGGGCCAACCGCATCGTCGGGCCGGGAAACATCTATGTGGCGGCGGCCAAGAAGCTGCTTGCCGGGGAGGTGGGCATTGATTTTGTGGCCGGGCCCACTGAGATCCTGATCCTGGCCGGGGACGGCGAACCGCGCTGGATCGCGGCCGATATGCTCGCTCAGGCCGAGCATGACGTGGACGCCTCGGCAATCTTGCTCACCACCTCGATGCGCCTGGCGAAGCGGGTGGCGGGCGAGGTCCAGCGGCAACTGAAGATACTGCCGACGCGGGCGGCGGCGGCGAAGTCGATTGCAGCGAACAGCGCCGTAGTGGTCACGAGCACGATGGAGGAAGCCGTGGAACTGGCCAACCGGTTTGCGCCGGAGCACATCTCGGTGCCCGACTCTTCGTACCTGGAGAAAATCACGAGCGCGGGCAGCGTGTTCGTCGGGCCGTGGAGCCCGGAAGCGGCGGGCGACTATGCCTCGGGGCCCAACCACGTGCTGCCCACCGGGGGACGGGCGGCGCTGCGGGGCGGGCTGTCGGTCCTCGACTACGTCAAGATTATCTCGGTCCAGGAGCTCAACCACAGAGGTCTGCGCCACATGGCCGACGCGATTACGACGCTGGCCCGGGCCGAGGGACTGGAGGCGCACGCGCGATCGGTGGAGGTGAGGTTGCGATGATCCGCCCGCGACGCGCCGTGAAGCGCATGGCCCCGTATTCGCCACCGACCGCGGGACGCGAGGGTAAGCTGCGCCTGGACTTCAACGAGAACACGGTGGGCTGCTCGCCGCGCGTGCTGGCTGCGCTCAAGCGCTGCACCCCTGAGCGGCTGGCGGTGTATCCCGAATACGGCGAGGCCCGGGTGAAGCTCGCTGACTTCTTCGGCGTGGAGCAAAACGAGTTGCTGCTCACCAACGGCACTGACGAGGCCATCCACATATTAACCAATACCTACGTCGATGATGGCGACCCCGTGCTGGTGCTCAAGCCCTCTTACGCCATGTATCGCTTCTACGCCGAGCTGGCGGGCGCGCGTGTCATCGAGGTGCCGTACTGTGAGGAAGACCTCCTGTTTCCCCTCGACGAGCTGCTCATCGCCCTCCGGCCGGCGCGCGCGGTGCTCATCGCCAATCCCAACAATCCGACCGGGACGGCGGCGGACATCATGGATATCCACATGCTTCTCGGGCGAGCGAAAAACGCTGCTGTGTTGATCGACGAAGCATACTTTGAATTCTGCGGCACGACCGCCCTGGGCCTGATCCACGACTATCCCAACCTCTTCGTGAGCCGCACCTTTTCCAAGGTCTACGGGATGGCCGGCCTGCGCCTGGGGTGCCTGTTCTCGCAGGCGCAAAACATCGCCTGGCTGCGCAAGGCCCAGTCGCCGTACAGCGTCAACACGGTGGCGGTGATGTGCGCCTCCGCGGCGGTCGAAGATACCGATTACATCGAGAATTACGTAGCCGAGGCGCTGGAGTCGCGCGCGCTGCTGTGCCGGGCGCTGGACAAGCTGGGCATCCCCTACTACCCTAGCGCAGCCAACTTCGTGCTGGCGCGGTTCGGCAAGCGATCCATTGAGATCCGCGACCGGCTGCGGGAAAAGGGTGTGCTGGTGCGCGACCGCAGCTACGAAATCGCCGGGTGCGTGCGCATCACCGTGGGCCGCAAGGCGCAGATCCGGCGGTTTCTGGCCGCGCTGCGGGAGGTTCTCTGATGCGCGGCGTTCTGATCTTCGATATGGACGGCGTGCTGGTCGACGTCGCCGATTCGTATCGGGAGACCATTGTTCAAACCGTGAAGCGCTTCACCGGCCGTACCATCACCCGCGACTACATCCAGGGGATCAAGAACCGCGGCGGCTTCAACGACGACTGGGCGCTGTGCAACATGGTCATCCACGACTTCGGCGTGCGGGCGCCGTACGGCGAGATCGTCGACTACTTTCAGCGTCTGTTCCTGGGTGACAATCACAATGGGCTGATTCTGCGCGAGAAATGGACGGCCCAGCCCGGCCTGTTCGAACGGCTCGCCCGCGAGTGGCGCCTGGCCATCTTCACCGGAAGGACCAAAGACGAAGCCCGGGTTACGCTCGACCGCTGCGCCCCGCACCTGACCTTCGACCCCATCATCGGCAACACCGACGTCGAGAACCTCAAACCCGCGCCGGACGGGATCCTGAAAATTCTGAAGTTGTGTCCGGGGATGGACGCGATCTACGTCGGCGACAACATTGACGACGGCCGGAGCGCCCATGCCGCAAGGGTCCCCTTCATCGGCGTGGTCGGCGCCGAGAACACGCGGCGGGCCGAGCTCACCGAGCTGTTTTTGCGCGAGGGCGCGCGGGCGGTGATCTCCAGCGTGAACGAGATCGAGGAGGTGCTCGGATGAGGACCGCGGCCATCGAGCGCAACACCAAAGAGACGCAGATCCGCGCCCGATTGAAGATCGAGGGCCGTGGCCGCTACCGTATCTCGACCGGCATCCGCTTTCTCGACCATATGCTGGAGCTGTTCACCAAGCACGGGGCGTTCGACCTTGACCTGACGGCGAAGGGCGATCTGGACGTGGACCAACACCACACGGTTGAAGACGTGGGCATCGTGCTCGGCCAGTGCTTCTCGAAGGCGCTCGGCGACCGCAAGGGCATCAACCGCGCGGGCTACTTCATTCTGCCCATGGATGAAACCCTGGCCGTGGTGGCGGTCGATCTCGGCGGGCGGCCCGCGCTGGTCTACCGGGACCTGGTGAAGGTACGCCTGGTGGGGGACCTGCAAACGGAGCTGGTCGAGGATTTCTTCGGCGGCTTCGTGAACCACGCTGGGGCCAATCTGCACGCGCGAGTGCTCTACGGACGGTCGAACCATCACAAGATCGAGGCCATCTTCAAGTGTTTTGCGCGGGCCATGAAGTACGCGTGCTCGAATGACCGGCGGCTGCGGGAGCAGTTGCCGAGTACGAAAGGGCTTTTGTGAAGACCCGAGGAAGGCACCGAGGTTGTTTTCTTGGTGTCTTGGTGTCTTCGTGGTGGAATGTAGTTTTATGATTGCGATCTTCGATTACGGCGCCGGGAACCTTCGGTCGGTCGAGAACACGCTAAGTTCGCTGGGCGCACGGTACCAGATTGTCCGCGACGCCGCGGGGCTGCGGCGGGCGGCGAAAATCATCCTGCCCGGCGTGGGGCACTTCGGCCAGATGATGCGGGCGCTCGACGAGCTCGGGGTGCGCGGCGCGCTGGTCGAGCGGATTCGCGCAGGTATACCGTTTCTCGGCATTTGCCTGGGGATGCAGGCGCTGTTCGAAATGAGCGCCGAAGCCCCGGAGGTGAAGGGCCTGGGCCTGTACCCAGGCCGCGTGGAGCGCTTTCCGCAAGGGGTGCGGGCGCCGCACATGGGCTGGAACGAGCTGGAGCTGCGCGGTTCCCCATCCCTGTTTCGGGGCCTGGGGGCGCGGCCGTACGTCTACTTCGCCCATAGCTACTACGTACCCGAGGCGGTCGCCGGCGAACGGACGGCCGCGCTGGTCGACTACTCGGTCCGGTACGCGGCGGCCCTCGAAGGGGGCAACGTCTTCGGCGTCCAGTTCCATCCCGAAAAATCCGGACCCATCGGGCAGCAGGTGGTGAAGAACTTTGTTGGCTAAGCGGATTATTCCCTGCCTCGACGTCAAGGACGGCCGCGTGGTGAAGGGCATCCACTTCGTTCAACTCCGCGACGCGGGCGATCCGGTGGAGCTGGCCGACGCTTACAACCAGGCCGGGGCCGACGAGCTGGTGTTTCTCGACATCACCGCCTCGAGCGACCGCCGCGACATCCTGATCGACGTGGTCGACCGCACGGCCCGCAAGGTCTTCATTCCCCTGGCGGTGGGCGGCGGGATTCGCAGTGTGGCCGACGCGCGGCGTATCCTGCTGGCCGGGGCCGACAAGGTTTCGGTAAACACAGCGGCGGTCGAGCGGCCCGAGCTGATTACTGAGCTTTCGAACGAGTTCGGGGCGCAGGCGGTGGTGCTGGCCATCGACGCGCGGCGGCGTGGGGCGTCCTCTGGGGCGCCCTCTGGGCCCGGCAACTGGAACGTCTTTACCTATGGCGGCCGCAAGGACACGGGGGGCGACGCCGTCGAGTGGGCGCGCCGGGGCGAGCAGTTGGGCGCCGGCGAAATCCTACTCACCTCCATGGATTGCGACGGTACCCAGGCCGGCTTCGATTGCGAGCTGACCCGCGCTGTCTCGCGGGCCACTACGATTCCCGTGATCGCCAGCGGAGGCGGAGGCAAGCCGGAGGATTTCGTCCGCGTGCTCGAAGAAGGCGAGGCCGACGCAGCGCTCGCCGCCTCCATCTTCCACTACGGCGCCTACACCATCGGCGGGTTGAAGGAGATTCTGGCCCGGCACGGCATCCCGGTGCGCCCATGATCCTGCCCTGCATCGACCTGATGGGTGGGAAGGTCGTCCAGCTTCGCCAGGGGCGCGAGAAGGCCCTCGAAGGCGATCCGCCCCTCGAGATGCTGAAGAAGTTCGCGGCGTTTCCCCAGATCCAGGTGATCGACCTGGACGCCGCATTGGGCCAAGGGTCGAACGATGCGATTGTGTGCGAGCTGGCGGCGCGCGCGGTAGCCCGTGTCGGCGGCGGCGTGCGCACCGTGGAACGTGCCCAAGCCTTGCTCGCGGCCGGAGCCTGCCGCGTCATCGTAGGCACGGCTGCCTTCACCCCGGAGGGGATCAACCGCCAGTCTCAACTGGAGCCCTACTGCTCAGGGTTCCTCTGCACCTGCGTGGACAAAGAGGGAATGCTCGAAGGCACCGACCTGGATTGGTTTCGCCGGCTCCGGGCGGCGACCCGCCACGAAATCACCGCCGCCGGTGGCATTACCACGCTCGACGAGATTCGGGCGTTGGCTGAAATAGGGATTCACGCCGCCCTGGGCATGGCCGTCTACACGGGCCGCCTGTCGCTCCAGGAGCTGGCAATGCTAGAATCGGGCCTGAGGTGAGTTATGAACCGACTGGTCTGGACGCTGATCCGCTTTTGGGGCTGGCTACGCAACCGGCGTATCCGCCACTGGATGGACTTTTCTTGCTGGGCTTAAGCGGCGCTGCTGCCGCTACTCCTCGTGAGCCTGTTTCATCCTGGTAACATCGCCCAGCAGGGCCGCCATCCGTTCTCGGGAGACTTTCTGCGGTTTCGACGCCTCCTGGGCTGGTTCCAGCACAAACTCCTCGACCGACCCCAGTGAGGCCTCGACGTTGAAATCGGGGACGGTACGCAACGCGGGGATCTTCACCACCCCGTGCTCGTTGACCATGCACTCCC